>JBMYXW010000280.1:0-5028 GCA_049608825.1 Chitinophagales bacterium | reverse complement strand
TGTGTGCGTGTCATCAAGTCGGTCTGTTATTTCTAAATGACAAGGCATTTTTTTCTTTTGTTGATAAATCATCAAGCGTTCTTTGGTGATTTGGGTCGAAAGTGATTGATGGGTTTCTTTTTGGTTTTTGTATTGAGCAGCTTTGGCGAGCCCTATTCCATCGTCTGTTAGTATGAAATACAATAAATCGTTTTTTAGTTCAAAATGTATGGTCAGCAGTCCTTTTCCTTCTTTGTATTGAATACCGTGTTCGATGGCATTTTCGATAAAAGGCTGGGTCAACATTGGAGCAATAGCCGTTTCTTCAGGAATAATTTGCTCGTCAATGTGTATTTCATAATCAAATTTGTCTTGAAAACGAAGTTGTTGCAAATCCAAATAATACTCCAATGAAGCAATTTCTTCATCCAAAGGAACATATTCTTTCCTCGAATTTTCGAGTATCAAACGTATCAACATCGAAAACTTAGCTAAATAACGCCCTGCATCCTTGGGTTTGTTTTTGAAGATAAAACTTTGGATAACCGAAAGCGCATTGAAAATAAAATGCGGATTCATCTGAGAACGAAGCAGTTTCTGCTCCAATAACAAACGCTCTTTTTTGTTTTTCAAGTCTTTTTGACGAAACAGCATAAAGCCAAATAACAAGGCAAAAAAGATCATCGTTCCCAAGCCAATCAAAATATACTTTCGCTGTTGGTGCGTCCTGTCCAATTCCATCACCTTCAATTCACTTTGTTGAAGTTGGTACTTATTCTCAACGAGTTCTACCGCTTTTGATGTCTCCACATCAAAAAGGTCATCCTTTATTTTTTCCACTTTCTTTTGTTGCTCATAAGCCTTCTTGTAATCTTTTTTTTGTTCGTAAATTAGGGCAAGCAACATTCTACTTTTCATCGGTTCAATTTTCATATCTTCCTTTTCGTAGAGTTCCAAAGCCCTTAAAATATTTTCTTCCGCTTTCACGAAGTCTTTTTTTTCAAGAAAAAGCCGTCCAAAATTGTAGTAAACACCATGTGGTTTTATCCCTATTTTGTTGAAAGTATTTAGGGCTTTCAACAGGTAGTTTTCAGCACTATCCAATTGATTTTCCAAAATACTGAGCAATCCTAGATTGTCGTAAGTACGTGCCACTCCTATTTCATCCTTCAAAATGTGTCCAATTCTGATGGCTTCCAAAAAGGCAGTTTTTGCTTGTTGATTGTTGTTGTTGTTGCGGTGAAGAATTGCCAAATTGTTGTACAGCCCCGATAAAGATTCCATATTTTTGGTTTCTTCGTAGATTTTTTTGGAGTTGTTTAAGAACTCAATCGCTTTGTCAATGTCTCCATAATTGTAGTAAATATGGGCAATATTGGTATTTATTTTAGCCTCTTGTGTTCTGTCTTTTAGTTCATAAGCCAGCTTGTTTGCCTCCAAGGAAGTCTCAATGGCAGACTGGTATTCGCCCTTTCTTTCAAGCAAAAAAGCCCAACCTACCAAAGCCAACAACTTTGATGATTTGTCGTCTCTTTTATTGGTTTTAGACAAAGCCAATTGGTAATACTCTTCGGATTTAGCGTATTGATTGGTGAGAAAATATAAATCGCCCAAAGCAAGACAGGCTTTGATGCTACTTTTGAATAAATCTTGTTGTTCCGCAAGGTCTAATGCCTTATTTGCGGTGAGAATAGATTGGTTTATATCTATTTGTTTGGTAGAATCTGCCGACTCCAATAATTGATTTACTGTCGTTTCAATTGCCGTTTTTGTCTGTGCCTGAGTAGCTAATGTTGTTGCAGAGAATAAGAAGGTTGCCAATAAATAAGCACAGATAGAAAAGTGCAGCTTTGTAGATACCATCATTGAAGTACATCCATATTTGAAAGGCAAATATACATGAATTTTGAATTGCTAAATTATCCAATCATTTGAGTCATTCTTCAATTTTCATTCGCATTGATACCATCAACTTAGCGAAACCCGCTTTTTCGTAGGCACGAATCGCATTTGGATTGTCGTGATAAACCTGTAGTCGAAGCTCCGTTAAATTCTGAGTTTTACACCATTTTTTGAGTTCCTCCAAAATCATTCCATTCACTCCTCGTCCTCTAAATTCAGGCAAAACATACATAAATCCCAAATAAGCATACTCTTGGTGCTTGAATTTTGAAGCAGTTTCTTCCCTCATACGAGCATAGCCGCTGCCAATGAGTTGCCCATCTAATTCGGCTACCAATAGTTCGATATGGGAGGCTGTAATAAACTCTTCAATATTGTAGTAATAAATTTTTTCTTCCTTCAATGTCACATCATAGGGGCGTTCTGCTTCAATAACTCCTTGTTCAAACTGTAGTAAAGTAGGGAGATCATTTAGAGTAGCAGTTCGTATAGTTGGTTGATTCATAAAAACTTACTTTTTATTGGGTATCGTAGGATAATAAATGGATTACAGAAGTAAAAGTAGTGTTATATTGGAAAAAACAAAAGGATTTTATTCATGATAAGATAAAGTTATTCCAATGGCTAATTTTCGTACCTTTGTTAAATAATGGAATTATTTTGTCATTTTCGTTGTTATTTTTATTTGATTCATATTTTCATAATTAGATAATTGTATTTACATGCCAGAATCATCATTGCTGTGGCTGTTGATATTTGTGGGGAGTTTGGTTGTGTTACTCAAAGCATCCGATTTTTTCATTGATGCTGCCGAAAAAATAAGCCTATTTTTGGGTGTACCACCCTTTATCATTGGTGTAACCATTGTTGCATTGGGTACTTCCCTGCCCGAATTGGTATCGAGCATCATTGCAGTACTCAACAATGCTTCCGAAATCGTGGTCAGTAATGTAGTGGGGTCAAACATTGCGAATACGCTGCTCGTCATGGGTACGATTGCAGTGATTGGGCGCAGAATAAACCTAAAGTTGAACCTTTCTACAATGGACATTGTGATGTTTTTGGGTTCTGCTTTTTTACTTTGCATCACTGTTTATGACGGAGAGTTTACTATGGTAGAAGGGATTCTGTGCATTACAGGTTTGGGTATTTATTTGTTTTCTACTTTTGTGAGTGGGCGAAAAATACGAAATCTTCAAAAAGAGGATGCCAATTATGTCAAGCCCAAACTCGATTGGAAAGTTATTCCGATACTCATTACAAGCGGATTTTTTATTTACCTCGCCGCCAAATACAACATCGAATCCATTATCGTGCTTTCTACTTTGTTGAACATTGGTACGGATGTCATCGCTCAAAGTGCGGTGGCAATTGGCACTTCGCTTCCCGAACTATTGGTCAGTATCAGTGCTGTCAAAAAGAACAATGCAGAAATGGCTATTGGTAATATATTGGGTTCTAATATATTCAATGTCTTTGCAGTCATGGGTATTCCTGCTATGATAGGTACTTTGATAGTTCCAAAAGAAGTCATAGCCTTTAGCATTCCGATTATGATTGCTGCTACAATATTGTATTTTTACATCATCAACAACAAACGTGTTAGTTGGAAGCAGGGCGTATGTTTATTGCTATTTTACCTCTTTTTCATTGTGAAGATTTTCTTATAATAAATTGAAGAACCACTTACATACTTGCCTCTTTATTACTTTCACAACGGTTTTATTATTCTTCTTAACTCATTGTCTTTTTGGTTTTTATGCCGAAACAAATGA
The DNA here is from genome assembly GCA_049608825.1 of Chitinophagales bacterium. Classification (GTDB taxonomy): domain Bacteria; phylum Bacteroidota; class Bacteroidia; order Chitinophagales; family UBA2359; genus JAUHXA01. The sequence goes on along the minus strand of JBMYXW010000280.1, from coordinate 1,372 downwards.
TGATTTGGCATTTATTTGGGGAATGAAAGGTTATGTTTCATTGCAGCCCATTACCAACTTTCTGTATTATCATCATGGTTTGGCGTTTGTCTATGCTGGTTTGTACGAACTTACGGATAAAGTGGCTTGGTATGGTTGGTTGATGTATTTTTATCTGTTTATAGGGAGCGTTTTGGTTTATTTTATTTTGGAAGAAAAAGAGAAACCTTTTTGGCAAAACCTGCTTTTGTATCTCGCTTTTTTTACTACAATTCTCTATTCACAGCTTGTTTACTTCAATTTTACACGCCCCGCATTTCTATTGATCATCACATCTTTTTTGTGGGCATTGAAGCGAGAAATAGATGAGAATTTGTATTCTGCAAATCAAGTCGAAGATTACCCTAATCTTTTTCAAAAAAATATTTTTAATTCATCCCTTGCTTGGTTAATTCTTTTCATCATTGGCTTTCTCACCCGACCTACAACGGCTTACCTTTCTCTGACCTTGCTCATCCCAATTGGTCTATATTTGGCTTGGCAAAAAAAGTGCTTGAAGTCGGTCAGTCAAAGGATTTTCCTTCCAATATTGGTGATTATTTTGAGTTTTCACCTGCTTCAATGGGCAACAAACACTTCCGACAAACAGGCAATTATAGACAAACAAGCTGGAATTGCTCAATTGGTCAATGCCAAAATTGCGAAAAATCCTGAACTGTGGACTCGCCGAGACTCGATTATCCACAAAGCTGCAATTTATTGGTTGGTAGGAGATAAGGAAACTTTGACCAAAGAACAATTGTCGAAATATACCTTTGAAGGAGAGGTGATTCTAAATACTACAATTCTTCAAAAAATCCCCACAGTTTTGAAGCAACTTCAAATTCGCATTTGGCAAAACTACAAACCTGTATTGTGTTGGTTATTTGTTCTTTTGGGGGCAGGTATTTGGCGGTTAGTTGCCCTTAGAAAACGATCTAACGAATCAAATCTCACCGAGACAAATGACCAATCATTGATTGCCATTTTGCTTTTTCAATTGTTTTTCGTTGTTGTTTTGGTGGGGGTGAACATCACTATGAAAATGCCAAATAGAGTTTTAGAACCTTTGTTGCTCTTGAATATGTTGGCAAGTTCAATGGTTTTTTTCGATGCTTCAATCTCTCGAAATGTGAAAGTTGGGGCGGCTTTGGGTATGTTGTTGTTGGTTTATTTTCCTGCAAAAAATACCTTTGTTGCTACTTCCTCTTATCAATCTTCCCAAACAAAACGGCAAGAAATGATAACCGAACTCAATCAAAAAATAGACGATAAGACGGTGGTTTTCACCCTTCCTTCGGCAATTTTGTTGGAGGATGCTCACCCTTTGAAGCCCTTGAATTTATCGCCCACC
>JBMYXW010000279.1:0-5037 GCA_049608825.1 Chitinophagales bacterium | reverse complement strand
TTTGATTGAATGTGATTTATTTACTGCCAAAGCTATTCAAACCCCAATACAATGAAAGTAAAAACTTTACACAGCTATTCTATTAATGAAATGGCGATTGATTTAGAAGAACTATTACAATCTAATTTTCAGCCTACATTGGCATTTGTGTTCTCCTCTATCGCACACGACCTCTCAAAATTAGGCAAGATATTCAAAAACAAAGACATCGATGTAGTAGGCTCAACAACCTCTGGAGAATTTATAGACGATGAAGTATTCGAAAAAAGCATTGTTGTGATGTTGATGGATATTAATAGAAACTATTACCGTATTTATTTTGAACAAGTAGATGGCTACACTCAATCCTATGAACTCGGCAAATCCTTAGCCATCTATTCTAAAACACTTTTTACAAATCCGGCATACATTTCTGTATTCAATACAGCTATCAATGGAGAACTATTGGTAAACGGGATTGGCGATGTTTTACAAAGTGAGTTTAGCATATTTGGAGGCATGGCAGGAGACGATGCGGCAATGATAGAAACCTACGTTTTTACAAATGACCAGAAAGCCAACAATGGACTCGCAACGATTGTATTGAATGCAGATAAAATAGCTGTGAAAGGTTTGGCATTGAGTGGATGGGAACCATTGGGGGCTATCAATACCATCACCAAAGCAGAGGGGAATGTTATTTATTCTATCAATGGTAAACCTGCCTTGGAGATTTTCAAAGATTTTTTTGGAGAATACCACAGCATCAATGAGGAAGATGGAACAGTAGCCATCGCAACTGCCCAATATCCGATTCAGGTAAAAAGAAAAGAAGAATATGTACTGCGTGCGCCCTTGAATGCCAATGAAGAAAATGGTTCGTTGGTGATGGCTGGCCCAGTGAGAGAAGGAGAGGAATTTAGGTTTTCTATTGCTCCTGGATTTGAAATCATTGAGAAAACGGTAGATGGCTTCAAGAAATTTCAAGAAGAAAACCAAGATGCAGATGCTTTGATTCTTTTTTCTTGTTTGGCAAGACACCTTTCTTTGGGCCCATTGGTCGAACAAGAAATTGAAGGAATCAGCGAATTGTGGGATGCTCCTTTGGTGGGTTTCTTTACCTATGGTGAGATTGGAAAAAATGCCCATGGTGCTTCAAATTTTTACAATGAAACCTGCTCTTTGGTTACTTTGAAGGAAATCTAATCTATATTTGTAGTTTCCCGATTTTTTGTATTTAAAATATGCCAGTACCCAAAAATAAATACCTCAAAGCACTGGAACAACTGCTGCAAGAACATATTTTTGAAGAAAAAGAACAAAAACTAATTGACAAGGCTTTAAAAAAAATAGGCAAAGAACTAACTTATTCAGACTTCAAAGTCAACCGAACTTTAAATGATAAGAAAATCATTACCAATGTTCTGAATAAAACCATTCGAGACTTAGAAGAAAAAAGTGTTGCCTTAGAACTTCAAAAGGAATTATTAGAAGAACAGTCAAAGTTTAAAGAGCAGTTGTTTGCCAATGTCAGCCATGAACTCCGAACACCTCTCAATGGTATTCTGGGTATGAGTTATTTATTGGAGGAAACAACCTTGGAATCTGTCCAAAAAAACTATGTAGATGTCATCAAAAGTTCGGCGGACAATCTATTGGTCATCATCAATGATTTGCTCAACCTGTCGAAAATCAATGCGGGACAACTCAAAATCAATTTAGAACCTTTCAGCACTGATAAATTTTACAACGATTTACATGGTTTGCTCGACATCAAGGCAAAAGAAAAGAGTTTGAACCTCAATTTTTATGCCTCCCCCAATATTCCCCAATTTTTGTTGGGCGATCGTACTCGACTCTATCAAGTCTTGTTGAACCTCCTCAACAATGCCATCAAGTTCACCCATTATGGACACATCAGTCTGTCCACCAGCATTGACGGTTTTGACAAAGATACCGCAAAACTCAAGTTTGAAATCTCAGATACAGGTATCGGAATTCCTGCCGAAAAATTGAATGCCATTTTTGAAAGCTTCATACAAGTGCACAACAGTCAAAACTTTGTGTATGAAGGAACAGGTTTGGGGCTAAACATCGTGAAGAAGTTGTTGGACTTGATGAAGGGTGAGATTGAAGTAAAAAGCAAAATCAACGAAGGAACTACTTTTATTGTAAAAATTCCTTTTCAAATACCAAGCGATTTGCTTATCCTTCAATACCAACAAAACCAAACCCGCCTGTCTATTCCACAAAGCTGGCTCACCAAAAAAATCATTTACATTGAAGACAACAAAGCAAACCTGCTGTATGCTCGCAACATGTTTGCCAATTGGAACATCCAAATCGAAACTGCCGAAGATTTAAAAGAAGCTCATCAAAAATTGTCTGCTAACAAATACGATTGTATTTTGTCGGATGTAAAACTGCCCGATGGCAATGGCTTGGATTTCATACGGCAACTTCGTAAAAACACACTTGCCATCAATCAGCGAACTCCTGTCATTGTACTAACTGCTGGCGCAAATGAAAAAGACGAATCTATGTCTAAAGAGCTCAACATCGTCAGCTATATCGGCAAACCTTTTCCGCCAACCACCATCATCAAAAGCCTCAATTTGGTTTTTGCCACCAGCATGTCTCGTGCCAACCTTCAACACCAAACAAATCCCATTGTTACCCTCACCCCTCCTACAAACAATGAAAATTATTTGACTCACCTCCGAAAACTAATGAATGGCAACTACAAGAATATGGTCGAAATGATAAATATTTTTTTGAAGCAAGTACCTCAAACTCTCAAAAATATGGAGGGAAGTATTCAGTCTGCCGATTGGGAACAAGTGCATTTTGAAGCCCATAAAATCAAATCTTCTATCATGGTAATTGGTCTTGTCAAACTCCAAAGTTCTATACTCAAAATCAACGAATATAGCAGAAAAAAAGAAAATATTTACCAAATTCCTGCCCTATATCATTCCTTCAAAAAACAAGTATTCATTGAAGTAAAGCAACTTAATAAGGCAAAAATAGAATTATTAAGCAATAAAATAAACTCTGAAGACTAACCTATTTTATCAAAAACTATCTCCTCCAACACCTTCCTCTCCCACTTACAAGGTTCGTAAAACAACTTCATTAAATACTACAATAAGCCCAACAATAGGGCTTTACGAAACAATGTCTTATATCCAACAGGAGGGGCAACTTTATCAAACTACAACAAAATCCTTACTCTAAACCTTTATCTTTACTTTGTCATTAGAATAGTGTAGAAAGTACAAAATTGAAGAAAATGAAAAGATTACCTTTAGCCAAGTCGAGTTTTTCGAGAATGATTGAGGAAAACTATATTTATGTGGATAAAACCAAGGAGATATACGACTTGATACATTACAGCGACTATGTTTTCTTATCCCGTCCTCGAAGATTTGGAAAGTCTTTGTTGATAAGCACTTTGGAGGCGATGTTTCAGGGCAAAAAAGAACTCTTCAAAGGTTTGTGGATTGAAGATAAGATAGAATGGAAAGAATATCCTGTGATTCGGATTGATTTTGGTCGTCTTCTTTATAAGAGCTTAGAAGACTTTGAAGAAGAAATGTCCATAATAATAGAAGAGTATGCCGAAAAGTATGAGGTCTCTTTGCCTTCGAGATATTATGCAAGTAAAATGAACAATTTTATAAAAGGAGTATATAAAAAAACAGGCAAAAGAGTTGTTGTTTTGATAGATGAATATGATGCTCCTATTGCTCGACATATCACAGATATTCAATTGGCTATGGAATACCAAAATTCTCTAAAAGATTTTTACAGCATCCTAAAAGCATCTAATCATGAAGTTCAGTTCGTGTTTATGACAGGCATTTCCAAATTCGCCAAGATGTCTATTTTTTCAGTCATCAACCTCATGAAAGATGTGAGTTTATTGCCTCGCTTCAATAATATATTGGGTTTCACAACACAAGACTTGCAGCAATATTTTGGTGAATATATCCACAATTTTGCTGAAAAGAAGGGAATGACAGAAGCTGCAATGGTAGAAGAATTAACTGTTTGGTATGATGGCTACTTGTGGGAGGGGCAAGACAAAATCTTCAATCCTTATTCGGTGGTCAATGCGCTGCAAGACCAAGAATTTAAGAATTATTGGTTTGAAACAGGAACGCCTGCTGTTTTGATGAAATTGATTAAAGAGAAATATGCTCAAGAAAGAGAGAAAGCTCCTTCGATGGAGGAATTTGACAATGTACAAACAGTCAGATTGGATGGGAGTTATGATTTGGAAGAAAAGATTCCTTTGGTGAAATTGTTGTACGAAACAGGGTATTTAACAATTAAAAAAATAGAAAAGATAGTATATGAAAAGCTTTATACATTGAGCTACCCAAACTATGAAGTTCGCAATTCCTTCAATGCTTTTATTCTGAGTGCTTTATCTTCTGACCGAATAGACTTGATTCACTCCAAAGGTACTTTGATGAAGAAAGCCCTGATAGAAAACGACAAAGAAGCTTTCTTAACCCTCCTCCGCTCTCTGTTTGCAGGAATCCCCTACCATCTTCGCACCAAAGCAAGTGAAGCCTACTACCACGGCTTGTTTTATTTGGTGCTGACGCTTTTAGGTGTTCGTGTCAATCTGGAAGATGCAACGGATAAAGGGCGGATTGACTGTACCTTAGAACTGTCCAATAAAATCTACATCATCGAATTCAAATATGGCGAAAAGGGAACGATGAAATACCTGCTCAATCAAGCCATGACCCAAATCAATCAACTCAAATACTATGAATCTTTCGAGGGTTTGGACAAAGAGATTTGGCTCTTGGGGGTTGGTTTTTTGGTGAAAGAGGATGCAAAATTGAAGAAGAATGTGTTGGCGATTGAAGGGGAATTGAAGCGGTATGGTTAACATTTGGTAGAGACGTTTTACCAAAACGTCTTTTTACATTGCCCATTCTATTTCGCAAGCCATTGACAGTATTTTTTCTGAACTTCAATATGAGAAATCGTTTTCCCCTCTTTGACATCCTTCAATGCTTGGTCAATATTATTCTGCCT
>JBMYXW010000278.1:0-5043 GCA_049608825.1 Chitinophagales bacterium | reverse complement strand
TTTCCACTACCCGTTGGTCCAAGTAAAAGAACATTAGATTTTTGAATTTCTAAGTCACTATCAACTGAATCACCTTTGTAAATTCTTTTATAGTGATTGTAAACAGCTACGGACAATACTTTTTTTGCATCATCCTGCCCAATCACATATTGGTCTAAATATTCTTTTATTTTCTTGGGATTGAGCAAATTGGGAAGCGAAAATTGGAATTTTCGCTTAGTTTGATACAATTCTTCCTCCAAAATTTGCTGTGCTTGGGCGATACATGTTTCACAAATATGCCCATTCAATCCTGCAATTAAAATTAGTGTTTCGTCTTTGGTTTTACCACAAAAAGTACATTCAAAATCATCTTTTTTTCGTCTTGCCATGTTGCTCTCTATTAATAAAAAAGTAACCCTCAAAAGCAAATATTCATTCGCTTTTGAGGGTTTTAATTATGTGTATTGCTGTTCAATAATTCTTGCTACTAAGAACATTAATTGTTGTTTTATTGAGGCAGCAAAGATAAGAAATAGGATTCGATATTTATTGAAATTGAGTTCGTATTTTGAACTCTGTTAAAAATACGACTCTTATTCTATCCTTATTTAGTCTCACGATCTTTGCTTCGAGTCAATACTTCGTCCACAATACCGTATTCTTTTGCTTCTTGTGCACGCATCCAGTAATCTCTATCGCTATCTTTTGCGATTTTATCAAAGGATTGTCCCGAATGATTGCTCAAAATAGTATATAATTCTTCACGCATTTGCATGATGAGTTTGTAGGAAATCTCCATATCACTCACCTGACCCTGCATTCCACCCATAGGCTGGTGAATCATCACTCGGCTGTGCTGCAAACAAGTACGTTTGCCTTTTGCACCTGCACACAATAAGACTGCTCCCATTGAAGCCGCCATACCTGTACAGATTGTATTCACATCAGGCAAAATATATTGCATAGTATCATAGATTCCCAAACCCGCAATCACCGAACCACCAGGGCTGTTGATATAGATATAAATATCTCTATTGGGGTCAGCCGATTCCATAAATAGCAACTGAGCTTGAATAATATTAGCCGCTTGATCGGTCACAGGTACGCCCATAAAAATGATGCGATCCATCATCAATCGAGAAAATACGTCAATCGCTTGAGCGTGCATTGGACGTTCTTCGATAATGTATGGCGTAAAACCCGTAGGCATCGTTCTACTTGCAGTGGCATTGGTGTGGTTCATGTATTGATCCACCGTCAAACCACTCATTCCTTTATGATGCACAGCATATTTTCTGAATTCTTTTCCAAAATCCATAGTCTATAAATTTTTTTTGTTTATTTATGAAGTATAAAGATGCGAAAAAAAGCATTCGCAAACAATAGTGGCACTTTTACTTCAAAAGGTTACATTTTTTTAGACTCTAGAAAAAAGAATCAGGAAGTAAGATTTTCGCTAATTAATTATGCCAAAACCTTTATCAATATTATTTTTTTGACTACCAAAGGTTTATGTCTTACCTCCTACTTCCTACCTCTTACATCCAAAGTATAAATTTATTCAGAATCTACTACTACCACGTCTTCTTCAATCGCTTCGCTTTCTGAATCTGTACTGTCACCTTCCTCCTCTACTGTTTCCAATTGAGGAGCTTCATTTTCTTTTTGAAGCATTTCGTTGTACTCATCCACACTTAGCTGCGTAGTATTCAATGCAAGGGATTCTTTCAATTGAAGGTTCAGTTTCTGCTCCGTAATCTGCTGTCCCATGCTTCTCACATACTCTTCATCCTTCAATCGAGCTTCCACCAATTGTTTCAACATATCATCAGGGACTGCTTGTCCGCCCATGTACATTCTAAACATATTGCTCACCTCTCTTACTGTTCCCGAAATGATTTCATTGTCTTCGATTTCAGTGCCAAAATGCGCTGCCAATTCTCCTACGACAACTCTCCATCTCAAATCTTCGATGTATTGTGTATAAGCAGCCTCTTTGTCTTCAATTTTTTCATTTTCAGAATTATTAAAGAACCACATTTTACGCAAGATGTCCTCCGCCAATTCGACCTTTGTTGTTTCTTGAATGTGTTTTTTTACATCCACCCACAACTTTGCATTGGTGCGCTCACGGTATTGAGCCGACAAAGATTCTTGTATTTTTCCACGGAAAAACTCAACTGAAACCTCGGCGGGAATATCATCAGAAGGATTCACAATTGCAGTTTCTTCATCTGTACTTTCCTCTACAGTATTGTCCTGCAATCCAAAGACTGTTAGGTACAAATCTCTGGTGATTTCAGCCTTTGTTAATCTTTTCACCGTTTTGATGGTCATTCTGAATTTTCCAGAAGTTTCGGGGTAGTTACCCTCTTCGTCTGCTGTCAAATTCAAAACAATCGAAGAAATTTGACCTGCTTCTTTATCAAATGCTTCAAAAACGTCCAAATCTAAGTGGTCTCCCTTTTTAAGAGCCAAAAGACTTTCTTGTGGGCCTTCTTCCTTCAACATATCTGCTGAAATCCAAGTCGTGCTTTCAACACCGCCTTCTTTTACATTTCCTTCTTCATCCAACTCTGCCAAAACTACTTCCAAAGAATCTGGTTCATCAATGTCATTTTCGACTTCTTCGGTAGTTCCATGTTGCTTTTGGATTCGTTCTATTTCCTCATCCAATAATTTATCTCCTACTACGATTTCGTAGTCGTCAAAAACCATTTCGGTATCGTTCAAAGCAGGAATTTCGATTGTAGGCTTCAATGCTGCCTCAAACTCAAAATTGTATTCTTTGTCCTTGTTCAATTCAAGGGCATTCATATTGTTGGACGACATAACAGGACTTGCCAACAATTCCCACTCCGTGTTCTTCAAAAAATCATTCAACGATTCTTCCAACACCTTATTCAGTTGGTCGCTCAACACCGATTTGCCATACATTTTCTTGACCACACTCATAGGCACCATTCCTTGACGGAAGCCTTTGAGTTGGGCCTTCTTTTTCAAATTTTTCAGTTCTTTATCAACTGCTTCTCGGTAGTCACTCGCCTCAATAGTCAGCTTCATTGAGCCAAGACCATTCTTCAATATTTCTGTGTTAACTTGCATTTATTTTATACAAATTTTTTATTAAATAAATTTCGTTTGTAAAATTGGCTGCAAAAGTACATATAAACTCCCAAGAAACAAAAGAGGGTCTATAAAAAGGTATCGGATACCTTACTTTAAAAAAAATATGTCTTACTATTTCAAAACTACATTTTTAAACATTTTAGGTATCCGATACCTGTTCTTAAAATAAATTTATTGCCATTATTTCTTTTTCACCAAATTTGAAGCAATCGCATCAAACTTGGACTTTTGTTCTTTCGTCAATGGTTTCTTTGGCATACAAACAAGCACAACATTGTCGTCTCTCAAAAAACGGGCATGATGCCGCTTATTTCGGTAAATAATGGGTGGCTTTTTTCCTTTTGGGTAAAACTTGCGCTTTTTGATGAATTTATCAGCTCGTTTATCATCTGAACACAAAATTCTGACACCGCTTTCTACAACCATTGCAATCAAATGTGGGTCGTCAAAGTCGGGGTCTTTTTCTTTTCCTTCAATAACAACCTGGTGATTGTCCACATTTTGTTTCTTCAAAACCACGACTTTACCAAGCTTTGCCAATTCTGCAATTAGTTTGGCATACCGTTCTACTCGCTTCAATTCCTCTCCATATTTTGAACCTCCTACAACCAATTTTCCTTTTCCCTCCAATACCCATTTTTTGATAGGTTCATAGTCTTCAAATCGAGAATGATTTTTGTCAAAAACGCCTCCTAAAATATTCACATCAACAATTACACACATAATTATAAACCAATATTTTGAAGTGCTTCTTGTACAAAAAAGGAACGAAATCGTTCTGTGGCTTCCGACATTTTGTATTCTCCATCCGCTTCAATATCAATACAATTCAATTGATTTCCCTCTCCTTCCTTCTCAAAAAACACCACTTGTGCTTGTTCCGCCAAACTTGCAGCTTCGGGTGATTCTCCCAATTTCCGACGAAAACCGTCAATGATGAAATCGCTGTGCGTCTCGACAAATATTTTTTTGCCTTTCTCAAAAGCTGCAAACAAAAATTCTCCCAATGCGGACTGTGCTTTGGGATGTAAATGTACTTCGGGCTGCTGAATCATAAACCAACCATCTTCTTGGTCTGCCAATATTTGCACAATCAGTGGCAAGACTTGTGATACGCCATATCCAACATTGGAAATCCGATAAGTACCATCTGCCAATTGAAATTGAATCTCAAAAGGGGCATTAATGGATTCACCATATTGTTTGACAATCATCTTTTCGTACAAACCACTTTTTTTGCCAAATTCGTCAATCGCTTCAATAATCGCTTGATTTTTTTCGCTTTTGTTATTGACAATATTTCGCAACAAATAGGGAATATGTTTGCCGTCTGCGGTGAAATTCTCAATGTATTGGTCGTAGGTTCTTTGGGGTTTGGTGCGGATTGGAGCGAACCAATAGATTTTGTTGTTTGGGAAACTTTTAGAAAAAGATAAGCCTCTCATTTCAAGAGAGGTATCAATCATATAGTAAATTGTTTTATGAGGAAAATAAACTAATTGAGAAATGTTATCCTCAACATAAATATTAAGTTCATTTTCAAATAAAAAATCACTATTATTTTTTCTATCATAGTTGTCATGAATACGGGCAAACAATAATGGGAATTGCTTTAGGTCATCTTTTAAAAATACCTCAATAATTTTTCTTTCAACAGGATTATCTCCTATAAAGTGAATCGTATTAATATATGGTGTTCCACCATTACTATCACTAAAGGATAATAAAATACTATTGAATAAATAGTCTTTGTTCTCCGCTATTAAGGATTTATTTTTATAAATACCAAAACTAATGTTATCTTTATTATTTGTAATATCAGGATAAGTTCCAAAATAATAGTAATCTTCAAAGTATAATTGATTCTTTTGCCAAAATTTCTCCTGATTTAATAGATGAATCAAAGACAACGAAGAACTCTTCCCCGAACTA
>JBMYXW010000277.1:0-5053 GCA_049608825.1 Chitinophagales bacterium | reverse complement strand
ACCAATGAAAATGGTTGGGTAAACTTAACTAAAGTAGGTATTATTTTGCGTAAAAAAGATGTTAAATACTTGATCCTCTCCAAATTACTAAGAAATTTCACCCATATAATAGAGTTAAAAAGAGATGAGAGTACGTCTCCTGCTGTCTCGTATATAAGGCTAAGGCAAATGAAAACAACATAATACAGCTTGTTTCATACCCCACGGAAACTAGACCTTTCGGATAGCTCGGTTGGTTCGTTGTTTATTATAAAAAATGAAACAAAAAAGTTTTTGTTTACACAAAACAGATAATCTGCTATTTTTTCCATTTATTTCGTTTGTTCCAGTTCTTTCCCCCTCCAAGTATTTTGTACCGAACAGGAAGCACATAAGAAACCCTAACTGCCTCTCCTGCTATTTTACCAGATTGCCAGTTTGGAAACAAGCGAACCACTCTCAAAGCCTCTTCGTCACACATTTCTCCACCTGCAATACCTTTTTTGATATGTATTTGTTTTAGTTCACCATCTTCCATCACCGTAAAACCTACATAGGTCGTACCTTGAATCTTACTTTTTTTCGCTTTAGGAGGATAATTCAAATTCTGCTCAATGAATTTGAACATTTCTGTTTCCTCCTTTCCATAATAAGGCATTTCGGGAACAGTTTTGTAAACAGGAACACCATCAGCCCCGACTTTATCAAACTCAATTCCTTCGCCTTCTACAATATCAGGAGCTTTGGTCGATGGATGTTTGGGCGTGATTTGCATATTCATTTTTATTTTTTGCTTGCTCTTCAATTCCTTCGCCCGTTTGTTCATCGGAACCAATTGTTTACTTTGAATCATTGGTTTTTGAGGCTTAGTAGTATTGGTAGGTTTTACAGGTTCAGGCTTTAGAGGAAGCCCCATTTTGAATCGAATTGGCAAGGTGTAATAGACCGCAACGGGAACACCTCTTTGTGTGCCTGGAGTCCATTTGGGCATAGACTGAACCAATCTTAGCGCTTCTTTATTGACTCCAAAACCATTCGCCACACCTCTCACGATTTTGATGTCGTACAAAGACCCATCCTTCAAAACCACAAATTTGACATACACCGTACCTTGAATATTGGCTGCTTTGGCTTCCACAGGATATTGAAGATTGTCTTTAATGTATTGCAGCATAGCCGTTTTTCCATCAGGAAAAGAGGGCATTTTTTCAACCATTACAAATATATCTTCTGGTGGAATCGTATCCACAGGCAATATTGAAGTCATTGCCTTCAATGATACAATATTGCATAGAGCAAATAAAAATAGGATAAAAATCAAATGTTTAGCCATCATTGTTCTAATTTTTGGTTTTTAAAAGAAAAGAAACATAATTTCTACTTCAAAAATAGACAACTTTTTGTGAACTTCGTTTAGAAGTACTTCAATATTAGCCTTATGAATAATTCACAAATCAAATATTGTTATTCATACATCTTACATCCTGCAATGGATTTGGACTTTGGACGAAAGAAGTGAGAAACGAGAGGTGAGATGTAAAAACGTAACAACCAAACGTTTATTTGTTTTAACTATTTCTGTGTAATCTATTCATTATCAAATTATTAACATCTCGTTTCTCACTTCCCTGCTCCTCCGTCCAAAGTCTAAAATGGGTATTCAGTTCAAAAAATGCTGATTTTCACTTTATTCATAGAATAAAAACCATCTCATGTCCCTACTCAAACGTTTTTTTAAATACCTATTTCTGCTGAGTTCTCCTTTTCTCTTCTATTTGATTGCAGCATTTGTACTCGCAAAAATCCCTACTAATCCACCTAAAATCACTCCAGATTCTTCCGAATCCATTCAAATATTTGTGCTTTCCAGCGGAATTCATACTGATTTCATCGTGCCTATACAAACACCTTCAAAAAACTGGCGAGATTTAATTCACTTCAATGACTTTGCAGCGATAGACAGCAATCGGGTGAACTATTTATCCTTTGGTTGGGGCGACGAAGGGTTTTACTTGGAGACTCCCACTTGGGAAGATTTGAAGGCAAGCACCGTACTTCAAGCTGCTTTTTTACCCAGTCCAACCATTATGCACATTGACTGTTGGAATTCTTCACCTCCTATAAGCGAAAACTGCAAATCCATTGACTTACAAATTCTTCAATACGAAGCACTCATTTCCTACATCGAAAACTCATTCCAAAAAGATGCGAAAGGCAATATTCAATTGATTCCCAATAAAGGCTATTACGGTTCAGACAACTTCTATAAAGCTCAAGGGAATTATCACCTCTTCAATACCTGCAATAATTGGACAAATCAAGGACTGAAACAGGCGCAAGTCAAAACGGCTGTTTGGTCGCCTTTTGTGGACGGAATTATGAATCAGTGGTAATGCTGTAATTTTCCAAAGCCTTTTTCAGTTTATTCCGAATCCTTTTCCTCAATATCAAAGGACTGACTACTTCAATAGAACTTCCAAAACCCAAAATTAATCTATCTAACTCAAAATTGAGGTGAACCCGTATGCTGATGAGAATACTCCCATCTTCAAAACGCTCCAAAATTTTCTGCGAATGATGAAAAGGTTTGGTCAGAACATAAGGCGCATTGTAGGCATCTATTTTGAGTTTGATGTCACTCAAGCGTTTGTCACTCAAAACAGTAACACCATAAGTGTTTTTGTAAAATTCATCTGCCGAAAAAGATTCGGAATTGTAAACCGTTGATAAATCAAAATCTATCTTTTGAATCCTATCCAATGCAAGCGTGAGAATTTGTCGGTCGCTTTCCTTTCTGCCCACGACAAACCACCGATTGTTGAACTCTTTGAGAATGAAAGGGTGAAGGATAAATTTTGAAGGCTGATTGGCTGAAAAGGATTGATAGGTCATCTTCAAAACTGTTTTTTTGACAATCGCTTGGTAGAGCGTGTCCAAATATTTCAGGCCTTTTAGGTTTTCGTTTTTGTCCAAGTGAATGATGGCGGCTTGATGTGTTTTTTCGGTATAAACCTTATCCTCCAATCGCTGTATGATGCCACCCAACTCCGAAAAAAGCGAAAAATCCTTGAACTGTTTGAGTACTTCGACTGCCTCCGAAAGTACATTCATATCGTTCTCATTCAGAGGAATGTCTGTAATCGAAAAGTTTGGCTGACTGTATTTGTAGTATTTTCGGTCATAGACCACAATCGGCGCATCGTAACCCAATTTGTCACTTCGCATCATCTGAATATCCAATTGTACCGTCCGCTTACTCACATTCACCATCCGACCTTCATACTCATACAATGACTCCGAACAAGCTTCAATCAAGTTATTCAAAGTCCACTTTCGGTAATGATTTTGCAAGCATTTGTCAATCGTTCGGTATCTAATCAGTGCGTTTTTATTCAGAGCCATAAGTAGAAGCTTTATTGATGATTTTTAAAGAACTTTGAGTCCTAAATGCGTTACCAATGGCTCAAAATCTCGGTCACTATGGAGCAGAGGAATATCATTTTCGATGCAAAAAGTACCAATAAAAACATCAATGGTTTTTCGGATAGTTATTCCCCTCTTTCTTAAAAAGCGATAATTTTTGGCAGATTGTAAGGCTATATCACGACCCCCAATCGAAAAAAGTGTAAGCTTGAAAGAAGGGTTTTTGCCCTTTCGAAATCCCTTTCATGTCTAAAGCCCTGCAATACTTCGGTTAAAATCAAATCCCCAATAGCAATAGGTTGAACTCCAATCATGCTGTCAAGCAAATTGGTTTCCCTGGTTATTTTTCCGTTGAAATAAGGTATCCATACGGAGGAATCAATCATATTCATGAATCAAGTCTCATTTGGTTCAAATCACCTTCCCATTTAAGTTTTCCTCTCCATTCTTTGATTTGTTTTTGTTGTTCCAATCGAACAAAAGTCTTTAAGGCTGCTTCGACCACAGCTTTTTTTGTTTTTAAACCGCTGATTTTTAAGGCAGTTTCCATCAAGTAATCATCAATTGCAATATTGGTTCTCATAGAATTTATTTTATACACAAATAATACCCTAAATATACACATAAATCTCCAAAATCGTTCAAAGTCCATTTGAGGTAATGGTTTTGCAGACATTTGTCAATCGTTCGGTATCGAATCAGTGCGTTTTTATTTAGAGCCATAAGTATCTATACAATTTTGAATGGTGAATGATAAATCTTGAATAGATTAAATATCAATCGGTTATCACTATGGAACTATTTTATTTGGTTAATTTAAGTACACTGGAATAGAATAATTTGAGACTTAAAAGGGCGTAGCCCAGACCCTGTTTGTAGAAAAAAACATTTAAATTTGACATCATAGGAGCGTAGCTTCGGCACAGCTAAGTTATTGTTTTTCTATGGTGTCGGGGCGATGCCCCTTATATTCACCTTCTTAAATATTTTTTCTACAAATAGAGACGCAGCTCTGCTGCTGTATTATAAATAAATTTGTGTTCCACGGTATTAAAAGAGATATTTCAACAAAAATAAAGAAAAAAAACTACTACGCAAAAAGACTGCGTAGTAGGGTTCTATATTTGTGGCATGAAAGGAAATAACTCATAGTAATGAATGAAAATTAAAATAAGAATTAAAGTGAAAAACTACTTCTTGCTTAGGCTTTGAGTATTACTAGTAAATTTCTAAAGAATATCGACAGGTCAAGTAAAGGTTACTTCAACAACTCAAAAACTTTTACAATCACCTGTTGTCATGGGGATAGCTCGGTGGCGAGGGGAGTAATGTCAATTTGTGAATAACCCAACAAGGTCAACACAAATTTACTTCAACTCTTGGGGTACTCTTTTGTAGGTTCGACTCCTACCTATCCCTCAATAAAATGGTCAAAGTAAGACTTATTTCAATCCCTTAAAATAGTCTTCTAATTACCATTATAAATCAAGGTCAATTGTTTCTTATTTCAATCCACGTTTATCACGTATAAGCAGAAAGAAAATCACCTGATTTAAAATCTAAAAAATGAATTCCTATTATGAACAAGCAACTCTTAAAAATAAGCGTCCGAAACAAAGCCCTTTTCATTCCTTCCACTCAAGCAAACATT
>JBMYXW010000276.1:0-5055 GCA_049608825.1 Chitinophagales bacterium | reverse complement strand
ATGGTGTGCTGGGATTCGAATATGGGTACAGCATTACCAATCCCAATAATGTCGTGATTTGGGAAGCACAGTTTGGCGATTTTGTTAATGGCGCACAGACCATGATTGACCAGTTTATCACCTCTTCCGAAAGCAAGTGGGGGCGAATGAGTGGCTTGGTTATGTTGTTGCCGCATGGTTATGAAGGTCAAGGTCCCGAGCATTCAAGTGCGAGATTGGAACGATTCCTGCAAGCCTGTGCGGAGTTCAATATCAGCGTAGCAAACATCACCGAACCTGCCAATTTTTTCCATGCCCTTAGAAGACAACAGCACCGTCCATTCCGTAAACCTCTGATTGTCATGTCTCCAAAGTCACTTTTAAGACATGCAAAATGTATTTCACCTGTTGCAGATTTTGTAAGTGAAGGCGCAGGATTCAAAGAGGTCTTGGACGACCCGAATATCCAAAATCCAGAAAAGGTTCGCAAAGTCGTTTTGTGTACAGGTAAAATCTACTACGATTTATTGAAGCATCAAGAAGAGAACAATGTCGAAGATGTTGCATTGGTGCGCTTAGAACAACTGTATCCTTTCCCTCAAACACAATTGGATGCCATTTTTGAAAAGTACAAAAATGCAAGCGTAATTTGGACACAAGAAGAACCCAAAAATATGGGAGCATGGTCGTTTATCTTATATCAAATGCCGCAAATGAAGATGGATGTTGTCTCTCGAAAACCGAGTGCTTCTCCTGCAACGGGCTATAAAAAAGTACATGAAGAGGAACAGGCGAAAATTGTGGTGAAGTCTTTTGAATAAATACGTGAAGTGAGAAGTAGGAGGAGAGAAGTGGGATAGTGATTTACTAAAATAACAGGTAAAAAATCAATTATATATGGCAATCATAGAAATGAAAATTCCTACAAGTGGGGAGTCAATTACAGAAGTGACCATTGCAGAGTTGTTGGTGGAAGAGGGAAGTTATGTCGAAATGGATCAATCAATTATGGAAGTCGAAACGGACAAAGCCAATATGGAATTGCCCGCTGAAGCTGCTGGGATTGTTAGTTTCAAAGTAGAAGCTGGAGACGATGTAGCAGTTGGAACTATTGTGGCAACTATCAATACAGATGCAAATGATACTTCTTCTGCTGCTGATGTAAAAGAAGAACCAGTTACCGAACAGAAAGAAGAAAAACCAACTGTAGAAGAAAGTCCAAAGGAGACAAGCGAAACGACTTCAAATACATCTGGAAAGGGAATGATTGAAATGCAGATTCCTTCAAGCGGAGAGTCGATTACCGAAGTCACCATTGCCGAATTGTTGGTCGAAGATGGAAGTTATGTCGAAATGGACCAACCCATTATTGAAGTCGAAACGGACAAAGCGAATATGGAATTGCCTGCCGAAGCTGCTGGAATTGTTCATTTTACGGTAGAAGCGGGTGATGATGTAAGTGTTGGAACTGTGGTGGCTAAAATTGATACAAGTGCGAATAAAGACAACAATAGCCAAAACAAAAGCGAGGCAAAAGAAGAAACCAAAACGGCTTCAACAACACCTTCAAATGGTCAAAACAAGACCTACGCAACGGGACATCCTTCTCCTGCTGCCGCAAAGTTGATTTCTGAAAACAAACTGGAGGGAACTGCAATAAAAGGTACAGGACCTGATGGACGCATCACCAAAGAAGATGTAGTTAAACACCTTCAACAAAAACCTGTACAAAAACAGCAAGCAGCACCTTCGGTCAAAAAAGAAGCACCTAAAAAAGTGGAAGAAACACCTTCAACAGTTCAACCAGGCAGTCGTGGTATTCGCAAAGAAAAAATGTCTCGTTTGCGAAAAACCATCTCTCGCCGTTTGTTGGCTGCAAAGAATGACACCGCTATGTTGACGACCTTCAATGAGGTCGACTTGACAGAAGTGATGGAGATTCGCAAAAAATACAAGGAAACCTTCAAAGAGAAACACGAAATCGGATTGGGCTTCATGTCCTTTTTCAGCAAAGCCTGTGCGATGGCTTTGATGGAATATCCGTTGGTGAATGGCTACATTGACACGGAGGCAGGTGAAATTGAATACCACGATTTTGTAGATATTTCTATTGCCGTTTCGACTCCAAGAGGTTTGGTTGTTCCTGTTTTGCGAAATGTAGAAACAATGACTTTGGAGCAAATCGAAAAAGGCATCAAAGCTTTGGCACTCAAAGGTCGAGATGGTAAATTGACCATGGACGAAATGACTGGCGGAACTTTCACCATCTCCAATGGCGGTATTTTTGGCTCACTCAATTCTACGCCCATCATCAATCCACCGCAATCTGCTATTTTGGGGATGCACAAGATTCAAGAACGTGTGATGGTTATCAATGGCGAAATGAAAATCCGTCCCATGATGTATTTGGCGGTTTCTTATGACCACCGAATTATTGATGGAAAAGAGGCGGTTCGCTTTTTGGTGCGGGTGAAAGAATTGTTGGAAGAGCCGATGAAGATGTTCTTGAATATTTAGTCAATTGAAAATGAAAAATTGAAAATGGATAAAAAACCTGATAGCGATTTGAAGAAACTATCGGGTTTTTTGTTTGTTCCAAGAAGAGAGATTACAGAAGTTTCCAAAACTTCTGTAATCTATGTCTGAAAACTTAGTATTAACTTATTTCTGCTATGATTCATGTTCACAAAGATTTTGATGCTGTTCCAAAAAGTCTGCAATTGACGGAGGAGGAGTATGGCTTGTTGAAGGAAGGGAAGGAATTGGATAAATCTTATTATGAGCAGGATGTGTTAGATGCTTTGACGGAGGTTTATGGGGGGAAGTGTGGGTATTGTGAGGAGAAAGTGAAAGGGAGTTTTGATAGAGGTGTGCAAGCTCATAATGTTTTTCATTATCGCCCTGTTAAGTTGTATCCTTGGTTGATGTATGAGTGGAGTAACTTGTTGTTGGTTTGTGATGATTGTTTAAGAAGATATTGGGAAGATAAAAATGTAGAATTTTTCACTATTGAAAGTAAAGTTGATTTTATTCCCAATAGTATAGCAGAATGGAAGGTAGATTCAAAGGTTTTGTTAAATGAACAGCCTTTATTATTACATCCTGAGATAGACAATGTTTCTGAATGCTTTACTATCAACGCAGAAGGTATATTACTTCCGAAAAATGGAAATGAAAGAGCTTTATTTACGATTGGATTTTTCAATCTTTCTAAAAATCGTTATAGCCATGAAATAAGTAACTTATTAGATAGACTAAGAACTGCAAAAGATAATTCTAAATTTGATATAACATTAAAAGAAATAAAAAAGAAACTGCAAGATAATATTAATGAGGATATTGAAGGAAGAGGATATTATCAATTAATATTAGACAATATTGAAGACTTTTATCAAGATGCATCTCTTTTACGTACTTACCTGGATACTTCTTATAGAACAGGAAACTGGTTGAGTTCTATAGTTATACAGAATGTTCGTCATCTTCAGTTTGTTGGTATTCCCTTGAGTGAGGGGAATCGTAAACATCTGATACTAACAGGAAAAAATGGCAGTGGAAAAACATCTGTTTTGGAAAACTTACTTAAATATTTAGACTTATTAGTATTTAATACACAAACCAAAGCATTTGACAAAAGTTTTTATACTGATAAATTACATTATAAATGTCCGATGTTTTTAGGTTTCAACAAATACTATCTCAATCTAATCAATCAGTTCAGAGATAATAACTTTTTATTAGTTTACTTCCCTGCAAAACGCTCTCTTAGTCCTGAAAAAGTACATGAAGTATCAAGTGAAGTTGATTTATCTTTTACTGCTCTTAATACCTCAAAAGAGGCAGTCAGTAAAAATTTCTTGCGATACTTAATCAACCAAAAATCAGAACAAGCTTTTTCTACAGTTGAAAATGAAATAAATAAAGTTGAGAAAATCCAAAACTGGTTTGACAGCTTTGAAAAACAGCTACAATCAATCTTTGAAGATGATAGTTTAAAGTTGGTTTTTTTGCGAAATGGGCGACCTCAAAGATACACTTTTGAGATACGGACAAAAGGAAGAAACCCATTTGGATTTAATGAATTAGCAGATGGGTATGCAAGTTTTCTTCAAATTGTGGTAGAACTTTTACTTAGAATACAACATATCGGAGCTGTAGCAACTGATATAGAGGGAATTGTTCTCGTTGATGAAATAGATGCACATCTTCATGTAGAACTGCAAAAAAAGATAATGCCTTTACTCACTACTTTTTTTCCGAAAATCCAATTCATCGTCACCACACATTCCCCTTTTGTCCTCAATTCCATTGAAAATACTGTGATTTATGATTTAGAAACAAATATGAGATTAGAAGATGCTTCCTCCATATCTTATTCAGGTTTGTTAGAAGGGTTTTTCAAGGTATCTGATGAGTATTCTGATATCATTAAACGGAAAGTAGAGAGGTATGAAGAATTGGTAAATAAAGATGAATTAACAGATACAGAAGGAAGTGAATTGGTCGACTTAAATATTGAATTGGACAATTTATCTCCACTGCTTTCCAAAGAAATGTATTTAAAGTTTAAGGATGTTCAAAAAATGGTTTTTCAAGGATAAATTATGATAAATATTGCCAAAAGCTCAAAGCCTGATAGAGATTTTAGTTACAAAGAGCGTGCTATCCGAGATATAGTAAAAGGTGACTTTTATAGTATTTGTTATTTATGTGAGGAAGTAACACCACGACATTATGAGATAGACCATTTTTATCCGCAAAAATACTATGAACACCTAATTGATGAGTGGGATAATTTATTTTTCATTTGTCAAAAATGTAATAAAATTCGTCCAAAAAATATTAATACTTGTTCAGACGATGAAGTCTTGAATAACTGTGAAGATGATGTCGAAAACTTACTGACCATTTATTACGACTCTCATGATGAATCTGTGTTTATCTTACCAAATACGATTGACCCAAAAGTATTGTATAGAGTAGAAAATACTATAAGATTGTTAAATCGAATTTACAATGGAATAGATACAACAAGCCTCTCCTACATTGACTTACGAAATGAAATAGAGGAAACAG
>JBMYXW010000275.1:0-5055 GCA_049608825.1 Chitinophagales bacterium | reverse complement strand
CAGTAACCGCATCGCACAAAACAACAGCCCTTTGGATATGTGTTTGGGGGATTGGAATTTCGGGTTCTATCTATGCCATTTTTGGAGGATTGAAGGCAGTTGCCGTTTCAGATACCATCAATGCAGTTGGCTTATTAGTCGGTGGTTTGATGATTCCCGTTTTTGGATTGATGCACATTGGCGAGGGCAGTATGATGGAGGGAATGAGTATTTTGATGGCAGAAGCACCCGAAAAATTCAACTCTATTGGAGGAAGTGATGCATCTGTGCCTTTCGCCACGATTTTTACGGGTATGATGCTCGTACAATTGTTTTATTGGGGTACAAATCAAGCGATTATCCAACGTGCTTTGGCTGCAAAAAACTTGGAAGAAGGTCAAAAAGGCTTGCTATTGGCGGCTTTCTTCAAAATATTAGGCCCTCTAATCGTGGTTTTACCAGGTATCATTGCCTACCAAATTTTTCAAGGAAACTTGGAGATGGCAGACCAAGCTTATCCCAAATTGGTGAGTACCGTTTTGCCAGTTGGACTGGTGGGATTCTTTGCAGCCGTTTTGTTTGGGGCGATTTTGAGTTCCTTCAATAGCGCACTAAATAGTTCGGTGACACTCTTTGGTTTGGACATCTACAAAGCCTACATCAACAAAGAAGCGGATGAAAAAACCATCGTCAAACAAGGCAAACGTTTTGGAATTTTGTTGGCAGTCTTGGCGATGTTCATTGCGCCTTTTATCGCCAATGCTCCAGATGGATTGTTTGGCTACCTTCAAGAGGTGAATGGCTGTTACAGTATTCCCATTTTGACGATTATCGTAGTTGGTTACCTCACCAAAAGAGTGCCTGCCATTGCTGCAAAAGTTGCCATTGTTTCGGGTGTGGTTTTGTACTCGATTAGTCAGTTTATTTTGAAGCCAAGTATGGCAAGTAGTGCTGTTGCAGAAGCTAAAGCATCAGGTATTATAGACACTGCTGCTTTAGCTTCTATCGAAAAATTAGCTTACCCTCATTTCCTGCATGTAATGGCGATTTTGTTTGTCTTGAATGTATGTATCATGCTCGTGATTGGTAAACTGAAGCCTCGTGAAACGGCATTTGAATTGGCTTATACAAAGCAAGTTGATATTACTCCTTACAAATATTTGAAATTATTTGGTGGAGCTATTTGTGTAACCGTTATTGTGATTTATATCTATTTTGCATAACAGATGGAACAGAGACTCTCAATCATCACCTTAGGCGTTGAAAATCTGCAAGAAGCAGAAAAATTCTATCTCGACAAGTTTGGCTGGACAAAAAGCCCAGAAAGCAGCGAGAACATTACCTTCCTTCAATTGAATGGACTGAAATTAGCTCTCTATCCCAGAGAGAAATTGGCTGAAGATGCTGACTTGAAGACTGCAAAAAACAATGATGACTTCAAAGGTTTCACACTCGCCTATTGTACCCGAACCGAAGAGGAGGTCGATGATTTGTTTGCCGATTTTGAAGCGAAAAGTGTGCGGATTGTAAAGAAACCTCACAAGGCGTTTTGGGGTGGATACAGTGGTTATATTGCAGACTCTGAGGGAAATTTATGGGAGATTGCGTTTAATCCGTTTTTGAAGATGGATGAAGTGGGGAATATCGAATAAGCACATCCATACTATCCATAGCGAGGGGTTTCAAACCCCTCGCTATTGATGATGGTATGGATGCAATGGAATCAGCCAAATATTTTTATATTTGCTACATTATGGCAATACAAACCCCTTCCATCAAAATATTCATCGCTTAATTTCACTCCTTACACAGCCGTTCTATCATCTCAAAATGTTGGGGATATTCCTTCAATAGTCCAGTCTTATTTGCCAATTCAAAATCCGAAAAATCAAAGGCAGGACTCAAAGTACAGCCTACCAAAGCATAGGAATCAGGCGTATTGACTGCTGCTGCAAACCAAGTTTGGGCAGGAATAAGCACCTGAAAAGAGGCTGTTTTATGGGTCAGAAAATTGCCCAATTGCAAAGTCTCTAACCTACCATCTGGATGAATCAAATACAATGTGACCACACTTCCTGCATAAAAATGCCACAATTCGTCTGCTTGCAATCGGTGAAAAGCAGAAAAGGAATTGCTGGTGAGCAGAAAATAAATAGCACTCGCAGCCAAACGATTGCCTTCAAAATTATGGGGAAGGATAGCATCAGGAAGGAGAATATTGTTTTGATAAGTTCTCCGAAAATAACCGCCTTCAGGATGGGCTTCCAATTGAAGGTTGTCGATGAATTTTTGAGCTATTGGGTGCATATTTTAAACTTGAAAAGGCAAAAAAAAATGGGAATTAAAGTCGGCGAACCAACCTCAATTCCCAATATATTAAAATAAGGATTATTCATAACTGATAAATTATCCTTTGGCGCGCACTATATTTCCATTTTCAAAACACTACGAACTTATTTCCAATTGTTTTTAGTTTTCAACCATTTTAAATATGGTTAAAAGTAACTCTTGTTGTTTCACAATTAATTCAATCATCCTTTAGGCAAACTAAAATATTAAATTAAACATCTCTGAAATTTAATTCACTCGCTTACAAAGTATTGTTTAAATTTGTATTTGAGTTTTTAATTTGCCTTTGCGCTTACTATATTTTTTAGGCGCTCTGAACTTACTGTCAATTGTGTTTTAACCGTTTCAAATGCGGTTAAAAATAAATCTTGTTGTTGTCCTACTAATTGAACACTACCATCAATGGCTGTTTTACCTAACTCTTGCCATTGTTCGCCGCCTTCTATTACCTCATTTAGTATTTCTTCGCTCACTACGACTGCCTTTTCATTGATGTTCATTGCCGTTTCTTTCACAGTATTGAACGTATCTACTATTTGTGTTTTTACAGACATGTTTTATTGTTTTCTTTGAATGTTTTGAAATTGTACTTTGAATTTGAATTTTTCTAGTTTTCCTCTTGCCAAACCTTCAATCCGTCCCAATCTTCAACAGCCGCAAATTTTGCTTGTTCAATCCAAGGAGCAGGGTTGAATTTTTTGTATTGCGAACCCGCTTCTGCCAAAATAGTTTCCAATTCTTCAGTGCTTGATTTAGCGATTTGAGCAAAAGTAATGATGCCCGCTTCGTTCAAAATCTCCGCCATTTTAGGCCCAATTCCATCAATTTTCTTCAAGTCGTCTTTTTCTACCGAAACGGTAATAATTCCTGCATCTGATGTCACTTTGTTCACTGCTTTTACAGCCTCATCCTTAGCATCTTCTGCTGTGTTTGCCAAAGTTGTTTTTACCTGTGCTGCTTTTGCAACCAAAGTTTCCTTCACCTCTGCAATTGTTCCATTCAATGTTTCTTTCACATCCTCAGCAGTATCTTTCATTTTTTCGGTAGTCGCCTCAGTTGTTTTCTTAAAGCGATTGAAGTAAGTAGTAGGAACTACTATTGCTTTCTGCAATTTTTCGTTCTTAGAAGCTTTTTGAGCTACTTGCTCCAAAGCAGACAAGACCATTTCTTGTTGCATTCCAAAAATAGTGATACCACCATTCAATACTTTTCCAAAAATCTGTTGTGAAAATTTGCCGCTTTTAAGAGCCGCTTGAACCAAATCTCCTCCTACTTCCAATGCTACATTGTTTAAGACTTTGGCTTGCGCCTTCAATCCATTGTCTTTTTGCTTCAATTCTTCAGCTGTTTTGATGTTATTAGACATTTTCTTAGATTTATATTGTTATTAATTGTTTTAAAATTTTTCAAGTGAGTTGATTCTTTATAAATCAATGACTGTTGATGCTGCAAATATAGATAGGGCGAGTTCCTGCGGAGTCACGAAGTAGTTGCATTTGAGTTACAAATGAGTTACAAGAATAGGGGAGTAGTAATGATTGAAGTTTAAATATTTGGAAAACAGTGTGTTAGGAAGGTATACAGAAGTATTTTTTATTTGAGAAAAGATGGAAATTTGCTTTCTTTTTATAAAACATGCCTTAATTCTTCGGGGTCATCGAAGATTTTAGTGGAGATAACATCAGGGAATATACATTTCCTTTTCTCTTTGCTGATTATTAATGATTTAAAATTTTCAATGAGAAAGCAGAATCCCAATCCTTTAGGTTTGGGAGTATTTCAATAAAAGTTTCCAAGAACCATTCTTCGGCTCTTCAACCTACTCAATCTCGCTAATTTTCCGAAAAAGAGCTTTCGTTTCGGGAAGAGGGGCAATTTCAAACTCTTTTTGAAGGATTTGTTGACATTGACGATAGGCTCGAACAGCCATCGGGCGATTGCCTTCCTCCATATAGGCTTCCATTTGAATTCTATAAGCATCCTCCCAAGTCGAATCAATCGAAAGTGTTCTTTTAGCCAAGCGAATACTCTCCATCGGATTTTCTTTCACCTTTAGTTTGGCCAAAGTCATCATCGCCCCCAAAACCAAAACCTGTATGCGTTCACGTTCTTCTGCTGCCCAATCTTCATAAATACGGTTGGGGAGGTAAATGCCTTGATAGAGTTCGGCAGCATGATGATAAGCAGTAGCAGCTAAAGAAGGATTGGAGTGAAGTTCTTGATTGCCAAGTACAATTAAATCGTCCAAAGAGTCGATATCTATCCAAATGTCTTCTTTGTTGAAGCGGTAAGTCAGCCCCTGTCGAATGATGTATTGAGAAGGAGAACGGCTGGGTTTGTTGGGTTCTATGACTTTGAGAATGTTGTGTAGAGCCGCTTTGAAGTTTCGACTTCCCGCCTCTTGACCGACATCTCCCCAAAGCCTATAAATGATTTGTTCTTTGTGTAAAGCTCGCTGGTTTCGGATGGTAATAAAAAACTGGAAAAGCTGAACTGCAATATCTCTTTTCCACTGACTATCGGGAATAATTTTTTCTTGAAGTGCTACTTGAAAGTAACCCAAAGTATCTATGCGAAGAATGGCTTTTTCTTTTCGCTCCAGAATGGCTTCAATATGATTTTCGGTGCTATTCATTTATCTATTTTCAGACAATTCATCAACCTTTGTTTTGAGTTCTTTCATGTCCGCCGACATATCACTTACTGCCTTCAATAATTGATTAAAAT
>JBMYXW010000274.1:0-5056 GCA_049608825.1 Chitinophagales bacterium | reverse complement strand
CTGCCTATTAGAGCGTCAGGTAAAAAACTGGTAAGTCGGGAAGAAAAGTATCGGATACCTTCAAGGTATCCGATACTTCTATAAATTAACAAATAATGAGTACAGTAAAAACAAGTAAAGAATTCTTCTTTCAAGAAGAACAGGAATGGGAAGAAGTAACCCCATTATTACGCCGACAAATTCATGGTTACGATGATAAAATTATGCTCGTCGTTGCAGACTTCAAAGCAGGTGGTGTTGGGACAATGCACAATCACCATCATTCGCAAGTGACATACGTGCAAAGTGGTGAATTTGAAATGACAATTGGCGACCAAGTAAAAACCATTAAAGGTGGTGATTCTTACTACATCCCTCCAATGGTGATGCACGGTTGTACCTGTACAAAAGATGGGCAATTGATTGATGTTTTCAGTCCAATGCGGGAAGATTTTTTGGACTATTAGAATTGAAAATTAATAATTAAAAATGGACAATTTAGGTGTATGCCTAATCTTCAATTCTCCATTTTTTTTTCAAAAAAGATAAAATGAAATTAAAAGGACTACGATGGTGGGTCATTGCTTTAATTGCCCTTGCCACAATTATCAACTATATTGACCGACAATCACTTGGTGTTTTATGGCCTGAAATCGCAATGGATCTTTATCCCGATAGTACGGATGATGAAAGAAAGGAAATTTATGCACTGATTTCTGTTATCTTTGTGTTTTCTTATGCCTTTGGTCAAGCCATATTTGGGAAGATTTTTGACTGGATTGGCACACGGTTGGGCTTTGCTTTGTCCATTGGAGTATGGTCTATTGCAACTGCACTTCACGCCTTAGCTCGTGGAGTACTTAGTTTTGGTATTTTTCGAGCCATTTTAGGAGTTGCTGAGGCAGGAAACTGGCCAGGAGCTGCAAAAGGAAATGCGGAATGGTTTCCGTCAAAAGAACGGGCTTTGGCCCAAGGGTTGTTCAATTCTGGTGCAGCTATTGGAGGTATTATATCCATTCCACTTATCGCATACTTGACGATTCATTTCAGTTGGCAAATGATTTTTATACTCGTCGGTCTGACAGGGTTGTTGTGGCTGATTCCATGGATGGTTTTGGTCAAAGCTCCCCCAAAATCGCATCCGTGGATAACAGATGAAGAACGACAATACATTTTAAGTGGTCAAAAAAATCCAGACTCGGATGAAGTTGCCCAACTTGAAGAGGAAGGATATAATCCAACTACCAAAGAACTGTTGTCTCACAAAGAAAGCTGGGGTGTTATCATTGCATCGGCGGTGATTGACCCAATTTGGTGGTTGTTCGTTTTTTGGATTCCGATCTACCTATTTGAAGTCTATGGTATGGATGTAAAAACAATAGGCATCTATGGTTGGGTGCCTTATGTTGGTGCTATGTTTGGAGCTTGGTTTGGTGGACTTTTGGCACAAAATCGCATCAAAGTAGGTTGGACGGTTGATAAAACTCGAAAACTGGTCATTACGCTTGGTTGCTTGATTATGTTGCCATCCTTATTGGCTATGGCGAATCCAGGAACTCCCGTTAATGCGGTACTTATCATGGCGGTTATCTTGTTTGGTTTCCAAACAGCAATCGGAAATGTTCAAACCTTGCCGAGCGATTTGTTTGGAAAGAAAACGGTGGGAACTCTGTCTGGATTTGCAGGAATGGCTGCTAAACTGGGGGCGGTAGGACTTACTTCCCTTGTTCCGTGGCTCACTGCGGGCGGAAATTATACCCCTGCCTTTGTGATTGGTGCTACTTTGGCGGTGATTGCGATGGCTAGTATTTGGATTTTATGTCCGAAAATTGAACCTTTGAAACCTAAAAATTAATATAACTTAAATAACTCAAATTTATATATATGAAAGAATTAAACGGAAAAGTAGCAATCGTAACAGGTGCTACTGGTGGTATTGGCTTTGCAGTAGCAAAAAGATTAGGTAATGATGGATATACTGTAGTATTAAACGGCATCAATGATGAAGCAGGAGCTAAAAGAGTTGAAGAACTTACTGCAGAAGGGATTACGGTTGAATATTGCGGATTTGATGTCACTAAAGAAGATCTTGTAACTGAAAACATCACCAAAATCGGTGAAAAGTATGGAAAAATTGATGTGCTTGTAAACAATGCAGGTGGATTAGGTGGACGATCCAGATTTGAAGTAATGACAACAGAATTTTACAGAAATGTAATGGCATTGAACTTGGACTCTGTGTTTTTTGCTTCGAGAGCTGCAATACCTTTCCTTAAAAAAGGAGAAGATCCTACCATCATTAACTATACCTCAAATGCAGGATGGAATGCAGGTGGCCCTGGTGCTGGAATTTACGGAACTTCCAAAGCTGGCGTTCATGCCATTACGAGAGCATTGGCAAAAGATTTGGCAGAATATGGAATTAGGGTAAATGCAGTATCTCCTGGTACAATTGACACGCCATTTCACAAGCAAATCAAATCAACCAAACCAGAGGTTTTTGCTTCTTGGGCAAACAATATTATGTTGGGAAGATTAGGTCAACCAGAAGATGTTGCGGGCGTTGTTGCTTTCTTGGCTAGTAAAGATGCTTCATTTATGACAGCAGAAACAGTTCAAGTTGGCGGCGGTCAAGCATTGGGAATCTAATTTTAGAATATATTGAAGTTCATAATTTAATCTCATAAGTAGGAAGACAGATTAAAGAAACGAGATGTCAATTACAAAAGAGTTGAAGGTTCTTTTGTATAAAACTATTTTGTCTCATTACTTAATAATTATTGGTTTGGGCTGTGCAGAGTACTTTCGGGTATTTTGCATGGCTTTTTTGCTGTCAATACAAAATTAAAATTGAAAAACTATTTGAAATTACGTAGGTGATTTATAGAACTTTAGAGGGCGTTTTTGCAGTTTTTTTTGTTTTCTTCAGATAAAAACAAGTTTTACTCTACATCGAATTATTGGGATGTAAAGTGAGTTTTTATATGTTATCTCAATATGAATACAAAAAAAACAGGGTAGGTAAGTAATCAAGCTTTAAAAAACATTGTCATTCTTGCACGATTATTGTAATTATTTTGGCAGCCCGCCTTTTTCTATCTCCCCTAATTCATGTATGATTAACAACCAAAAAATATTATACATTAAATTATGTCGCCTATGAACCTGACACCTCTTAGACAATTCGTGAATCACTCGATAGTTGGATACGGTGTTGAAGCTTTGAGCTATTGTTCTTTTCCCTTTTCAGAAAAAAAATCACCTAAGAAAAAATTTGTATTGTTTAGTAGTGGACGAGCAGGGAGTACACTTTTGGTGAAATTACTGGACAATCACTCCTTGATTCATTGTGAAGGAGAGATATTGAGGCGAAAAATGCTGAATCCTTATACTTATATCGAAAGGTGTAGCCAAATAACTGAGAATTCCGTTTTTGGCTTCAAGTTATTATCTTACCAACTCCAAGAGATACAAACAAAAGAAGGACAAGGAAGATTCTTGCAAAATTTGGTGGAAGATGGTTTCCAAATCGTTTATTTAGAGCGTAAGAACATTCTCCGTCAAGCACTTTCTGTTATGTATGGTTATCACCGAGACCAATGGCATGTCAAAAAAGGGCAAAGCCTTAATGCAACCAAAATGAAGATTGACCCCGTAGCACTTCGTGATTGGATGGACGGAATTGAAGCTCTAAAAGCCTATGAAAAGAAAGTGATAGAAGTATTGCCTCACCTTCACATTGTTTATGAAGAAGACTTGAGTATTCCTGAGCAACAATCTATTACGGTAGAGACTGTGACTGATTTTTTGGAGCTTCCAAACGAAAAGGTTAAAAGCAACCTAAAAAGAGTCACTCCTAAGAATCTATCCAGCTTTGTAGAAAATGTAGATGAGGTTATTAATTTTTTGGGAGCAAGTAGATATCATCGATATTTGGAGAGTCTTAACAATCCTATCAAAACCTCTGGCTGATTTATATCTTCAACGAGAAATTGTTTTAATATACTGATAATGAAAGATGGAATTTATGTCCTATCTTTTTTTGTGTTTTCATCAAAGCATATTTCCACAAACACACCGATAAAACGTCCGATATTTTCTATATTTAACGATTCCTTAATTATTTTCAACAAATTGAACCCCTTTGTGTTTTTTAGGCAAAAGGCATCGTTTTAGAAATCGCTTTGAAAATCCAAACATTGAATCAAGTACCACAAACCATACAGGAATACCGACAAGCATTTGAAGAATACTATCAACCCTTGTGCAATTTCGCCTACAAATTTGTAAAAGACAGAGATGAGGCAGAAGATGTGGTGCAACCTGTGTTTATCAATCTATGGAAAAAACGTACTGAACTCCAACTCAATAGCAAGCTTTCCAGCTATTTATTTTCCGCTACCAAAAACAACGCTTTGATGACCTTGCGTCGTCGAGAATACAACTCTATGTATGTCGAACATGTTAAGCATCGGGCAGATAGGATTTATGACGAAGAGATAGGGAAAGAGGAAGAAGCTTTGTTATTGAAGGAAAAAATTACGAAAGCCATCCATACTTTGCCGCCTAAGTGTCAGCAAATCTTCAAATTAAGTAAACTAAGTGGTTTAACTTACAAAGAAATTGCAGATGATTTAAGTATTTCTACCAAAACCGTAGAGAATCAAATGAGCAAAGCCCTTAGAATATTGCGAAAACAATTGAAGAACATTTTTTATCTCATAATTTTCTTTTTGATGCTTACAGAGTGGATGTTTGCACAAGAGGGAAGTCTATTGAATCGAAAGGTAAAACTATCTATTGAAAAAGGAAGTGTTCAGCAAATTTTGGATTTGGTCAGTCAAAAAACAAATACTTCAATAGCTTATAGTTCCAACCAAATTTCGCTTCAAAAACAGGTAAAACTTAGTGGAAATGAAAGGAATGTGGGACAATACCTGCAAACAGTCGCTGTTTTTGTTTCGATTAGGATTGTAGAACGAAAGAATAAAATTTTGTTGATTCCACAACGGAAAAAGCACAAAAAGACACTTTCAAACGATTCCGCAACAAAACAAGGTTCGGTTCTTCCTACTTC
>JBMYXW010000273.1:0-5065 GCA_049608825.1 Chitinophagales bacterium | reverse complement strand
ATTAAAAGTTAAAACACCTTGAAAAGGATAACTTGTTGAGTAATTAAAAGTAACACCATCAACTTGTTCAGATAAAACACTTCCATTTTTATAGAGCTTACCTTCGACTCTTCGTAAAAACACACCGACTACCCTTCACCCAAACGATGGTTTATATCCTTAGCCGTACTGCAAATGCTATCAAAGAATTTCGCTATCGGATTCGAGGAGAACAAATTGTGGTGCATGACCGAGTACATCCTTCTTTTACTGTGATGACAGATGTAGAAGATGTCTTTACTTTTTGTACAGTCAATTACCAACCCGAATTGATGCCTTTTATCAAACACACAACAGAGGTTATGAATTTTCGGAAAAGTAACCTTACACTTGAAGACGAGCCAGGGCAAGACAATTTGCTCTTCTTATCAGCAATTCCATGGTTTTCTTTCACCAGTTTTCAACACCCAATGCACTCACCTCCAATAGATTCAGTGCCTCGCATTGCGTGGGGCAAATACTTTGAAGAAAATGGACGTATTAAAATGCCTTTGGCAGTTCAGGCACATCACGGATTGGTTGATGGGGTGCATATTGGGAGGTATTACCAATATTTTCAAGGATTATTGGATGAGCCTGAACAGTTATTGACTTGAAATTAGGGTTCATTGACAATTTTTGTGAAGTCTATCCTTCTTCAATATCCAAACGATACCGGAATTCCTTCACAGAAGTATCGGGTCGATTAATCGCATCTATAAATTCCCCGCCCCAATGTGCAATGATTTTTTGAGAACCTATATTATCGGCTTTGCAGGTGATGAGAAGTTCTTCTAAGCCCTTTTCCTTTGCCTTGACAAGAGCCAATCCCAAGAGTATTTTGCCATAACCCATTTTTCGTTTTGAAGGGCGAATTTGGTAGCTAACATGTCCACCGATTCGTTCCAAAAAAACATTGAGTTGAGAGCGTATATCTACCCTTCCAATATACTTTTTTTCATCAATGAGCCAATATTGAGTCGTAGCGACATAGCCAAAAGGTAGGTCGATTCCCTTTGCGAAGTTCTGATAATAAGCAATCAATCCATTGAAATTCTTCAAGGTGCTTTGAAAATCTATATCCAAATTCAATCCTTCTTTGTGAAACTCTTGAAGGGCTTTGAGGTAGGTTTTTCTATATTTAGAAGAAGGCAAAACGAGTTCACACATAATATAAATGAGTAGTGAGCGGTATAAATCAAAACCCAAAATTAGGTGTTTATCTATCAATCTGTTTACTTTTGAAATAGGATTTTCAAAAACTACTGCAAAACATAAAACCGCTTACTAAATACTTCTCCTCCAATCGAACCTTGCAGCAAATAAACGCCTGCTTCAAAACCACTTATATCCAAAACAGTTTGTGTACCCATTGAAGTAGAATCGAGAGTAAAAGTGTGTATTTTTTCACCTAAAATATTGAAAACCCTTAGCTCCACATTTTCAGAAAAAGCAGTTTTCCATTGCAGTGAAATTTGATTTTTGGCAGGATTTGGATAAAGGAAAAAGGACTTGTTTAAGTCAGCGAAACCTTCAATATCCGTTATCGCATCAATCACAACTTCTGCCGTTTGATGACAGCCAAAAGCATCCGTAATCGTGACATTGTAAACACCCGAAGTTTTGCCTTCAATCGTTGGAGTCGATTCACCTGTACTCCACTGAAAAGAAAAAGGAGCTTGACCTTCAATAATCTCAATACCTGCACTGCCAATTCCTTGTGCATCCATATCGGGTGTGCTGCTGACTTCAATGCTGAAACTCTCAGGAGCAAACACTTCAAAACTATACTCTTCTATTGTACCATTCATAGTAGTGATTTGCAGTCCATAAATACCTGCCTCCAAATTGCTGATAGAAGTTTCTGTTGTTCCATTTGACCAAAGAAATTGCAGGTTATCGGTTTCCCCAAATGCTTCAATAGCAATTTGTCCATTTGTATTAGAATTGCAGCGATTGTGCTGAATATCAGCAGCTATGTAACCAAAGTTTGCGCCCAATTTTTGTAGGTTGGAATGAAGGTTTTCGCCTAATACATCATCGTTTCGCAAGGCTTGAAAAATAGTATTGGTTTGGCTGTCTTCTACAAAAACCACACTTCGCAATTCTTCTCTATTTTTGATATATTCGGCTGCTTCATACTCAAACGAAAAACGTTGAGTTACATTTGCTTCAAGATTAGAAAGAGGTGTACCATTGGCATTGGGTAGGAGTTTTCGCATGACGTAGTAAAAAACGGTTTGCCCGTTGGTACCTGGTGAATCTTCATATACTACCTCTCGTTCTACAATGGCGGTTTGGAGTAGAAGATTGGGCGATTCAATAGTGGCAGTAGGGGTGAGGTAAACCTCCAAAACCACCTTGTCGCTTTCTCCTTCCATGCCTTGTACCATTTTTTCGATAAGCGTAATGTTTATCAAGGCATCAGTGGCCCTGAAGGCATTGACATTGCTGGACAAAATGAACTGTGTGCCATCTTTTAGTAAGCCTCCTTCAATGACGGAACGTGGAACTCCAAAGACTTCATGGTGCTGCAATCGAATATCTACATCCGATGGATTTTCATCGTACATTGGGTCGAATCCTGGGAAATTGGAGTGGTAAGAAATGGCTGCAATGGCAGGATTGCCCAATACCGTATTTGTGAAATTGGGGTCGGCAGCCACACAAATGGAACAGGAGGCATTGGTAAAACTTTCGTAGAGAATGGTGCGTTCAGAAAGCGTATTGTGAACAGCGATTTCTTTGACTTTGCTATTGTTGCTCAATTCATTGTCATCGCTTCCATTGATATTGCTAATGAAAACAATGAAAGTAGAAGTGCCTGTTGTGGCTTGCCATTTTTGTTCATGTACGAAATGATATTCTTCAAAAGCCTGCAATTGTAGCCCTTCAATATTATGGGTAAAAGTTTGATTTCCGAGTCGCCAATTGACATCCAGACTTTGGATGGTCGTACTGCCAAGGTTGGTTATTTTTCCTGCAATAATCTGTGGCCCTCTCAACAAATTGTCGGGCAAATCAACTGCTGAAAGTTCGGCATCCAATTCGGGCAAATCGGCGGCTATAAAGCTGATTTGGTTTTGGAATTGGAAGTTGCCCTGTTCTGCAATCGTCACACCCAACATTTCGACTTTGTACGAACCCATATTGTTGACACAGCAAGAGACAGTGAAGGTAAGCTGACTGCCATCTGGTACGCAGAGCGTGTCTATATAGGTGGTATTGTCGACCAAAAAGAAGCCGCTTGTGCCGTATTGTTCACCTGTAACATCGTTGGTCAATTCCCAAAAAGTGTCGCTTCCGAAGTCGGCGGTAATGACGGTGATGATGATAGGAATTTCTTCTTCATTGCAGTCGGTGGCGTATAAGTGGAAAGGGATGGAGAGTACAAGTGCAAGGAGTAAAGAATAGTTTTTCATGCTTGATTGCCGTTTTGTTTTGATTCTAATTCTGGTTCTTTGACAATTTTTGCAAAGCCTATAAAGACTACGGTTTTTTGTTTTATAAGAGATAGTTGTTCAGTAGAATTCTTATGGATTCTTTTCAAATAATAAAAACCGTAGTCTCCTTTGACAGACTTTGTCAAAGAACCCTAGTTCTATTTTCAAAATTAGACAAATCGGTAGGGAGTAAGGGTATCTAATCAGACAGTTTGGTGAATTGTGATTTCCAAATCAACAAACATTCTGATAAACTTCCATCATCTTCTCCGCCACTTCTTCTTCTCGAAATTGACTCACATGGTTCCAGCCTGCTGCCATCAATTGAATACGGGTCGCTCCGTCACACATCGCTTCTTCAATGGCATGAGCCAAATCTTCCACATCCAAAGGATTGACATACAATGCTCCTTCACCCGCCGCTTCTCTAAAACAAGAACAATCATTGTTGGAAGTAATCACAGGCGTTCGACTAAACAGGGCTTCAATAATCGGAATGCCAAAACCTTCAAACAGCGATGGATAGACCAATGCCAATGCCTTGCGGTAGATATTTGGGAGGTGTTCGTTGGGAATGTTTTTGAGGAAAGTGACGAATTTCTGGAGCTTGTGTTCTTGGATATAATCGACCACTTTTTGTTTGTAATCACCGCCATTTCCGACGACAACTAAGTGTGGATTTAAACTGCCTTTTAGGGTGTTGAGGGCTTTGACGATGGTGAGTAGGTTTTTGCGTTCGGTGATAGAACCGACATAGAGAATGTATTCTTCGGGCAAATCGTAGGGAACTTCAATATTGTCTTGTTTGAAGAGTCCATGCTGTAAGAAAATGGCATCATCGTAGTCGTAAAAACTGGGTGACAACTTTGGTAAACGACTTCAATTTTGTTCGCTTCAATGCCCAAAAATTCGATGGTGTCGCTTTTGGTTTGTTCGCTGATGGCAATGACCTTGTCGGCTTGTTGGCAGGCGTGTTTCCATTTTTGACGGTAAATTAGGGTGTCAACCTTGGAGTACAATTCTGGGTAGCGGAGGAAAATAAGGTCGTGAATGGTGACGATGCTTTTGGTTTGGGGACGGCTGCGGTGGATGTTGCGGGGAAGTTCATGGCTGAGTCCGTGGTAAATATCCAATTGGTCGTCTTTGATTGGATTGCCCAATTGAAGGCTGCGCCAAAGGCTGCCCCCCAAGAGTTTTTGGAAGCGGGTTTGGGGTGTTTTGACCTCTATGTTTTTGAAGTTTTGCATTTCCGCAAAGGGAGAGCCTTCAATGGATTTGGGGCTGTATAAGGTATATTGATTGTCGGGATAATATTTGACCAAACTTTTGATGAGGGTGCGGCTGTAATTACCGAGTCCTGTATTGTTGAAGAATGCTCTTTTGGCATCGAAACCGATTTTCATATTTTTGGGTTGTGTTTAGGGGTTTGGGTTGATAATTGTGTTTAGGGATGAGGAAAAAAATAAGCTCATTAGGTTTACTTATTTGGCTTAAATCCCGCTAAGAACGGCAAAGGTTACGCAGAGGTCGCTAAGTTTGAGCTTAGATTTTGCGTTCTTTGCGAGTCCTTTGTGGACTTTGCGAGAGATGTGTAGATTATTTTT
>JBMYXW010000272.1:0-5066 GCA_049608825.1 Chitinophagales bacterium | reverse complement strand
CTTTAACTTTGAATGCAAGAGTAAATCCCAATACACCTACCATCACAACAGACATAGCCATTGAAGTAAGACTTCCCAGCGATGTGGTATATATCAGTCATGAATTTTTGGATAGGTTTGGAGTAGGTATTGAACAGTATTATGATATTGAAACGGGAATATGGACAATTGAAGCCATAGAAAATGCGCCTCCTCATGAAATCAATATGTACCAGTTGGATTTGCAAGTAAAAGTTCTGGAGGAAATCACTGAGCCAAAACAAATATCGGCCGAATTCATTGCACATACGCCTGCTATCGATATTGATTCTCAACCAGACAGTTTTTCCGAAAGCGGTTTTGTTCATGACGAAGAAGACGATGAAGCCATCGTCACGCTTTATCCAGTTGGTGCACAACCCGCCACTATTTTTGGAGTGACCTTTAGAGATGGATTTCGACAGGGGATTGATTACCTTACCGTCAGCAAAAATCAAGGTATTGATCACCTAACGGTTTACCTCTACGATGCCAATGATTTGACTCAACCTTTACAGACCTTAGAAACATTTAGTAATGATATTACCTTGAGGGGACGCTATCACTTCAATCACTTAGACCCCAATAAAGACTATGTGATTGAATACCAAAACGCAACACCCGAACTGAATGATTTTTTTCAAGGTTTGCTGCCTGGACCAGTTCAACGTTCTCCTTTTTTGAAGCCCAATGATAGATTCAGCGAAGTGATTGACGTTGCACCTGACGAAGAATTGAGAATCGATTTTGCATGGGTGGATGGAACAGAATGTACGCTCAATTCTATTGACGCAGATGCTATTTGTGACGATAAAAACACCGCATCCCCAAGTGACGATACCTACAATATTCGATATACTGCCAATGGCGAAGGTGCATTCAGTGTATCGGGAGGCATCACCATCAATGCCCAAGAATATCCCAACAACCGCCTAATTCCTTCCGAAACCAGTTATGGCATTTATCCAAGATTCGACAGCTACGAAAAATGGTTTGAAGCCGAACTGAACCTGCCTGTCAATGGCGCAACTTCCAAAACTTTGACCTTCTCCAATGATGCAACATTCGCAGAACTCAACTGCAATGAGACAGTTGTTGTTCCTCCTCCAAGTTCTTGTTCCCAGTTGATTGACATAGAATTGGATTTCAATATAGACAATCTTGCCCCTGTAGGTTTTGAAGGAGTCACTCTGACTTTGGTTGTCACCAATACAGGTTCGGCAACTGCAGAGGATGTAGAAGTCGAAATGTACTTATTTGACAATGGTTTTCCCGATGGCAAATTTGATAATCAAATAGCAACAGCTTCGCAAGGTAGCTATGAACCTACAACGCTGATTTGGAACGTGGGAGATATTGCAGCAGGACAAACGGCTACTTTGGACGTGGAATCCAGTAATCCACAACTGATAGAAGGAGAAACACTTCCTTTGTTTGCACAAGTTACAAGAGCGCATGGTTATGACCCCGATTCGGATGTGAACAACGATACCGACCAAACGGCTGACGAAGACGATGAAGGGTTCATTCTATTTGGTGACGACCGAAAAGTAGATATTGAGTTGGTCAGCTTTTATCCTGTTGAAGCCAGCTACAATCAAGCAGATATTGTAGAATTTTATATGGAAGTTCGCAACAGCAGCGATGCCGAAATAGAAATGAATGGCGCAACCATTCTTTTGGATTTGCCAAATAATTTTGTATTCGATTCTTTTGATTTTCCAGCATGTGAAGGAAACTGTTTTTACAGTGCACCCGCACAAGGAATCAATGGAATGACCTTCTTCAATTTGATGCCAGGCGAGTCGGCTTCAACAGTGGTTCGTTATTCTGTTACAAATTTTACTGGAATAGTAGATGTATTTGCACAGGTTGCCTCACAAGTTCAAGGCGACATTGATTCCACACCCAACAATGGCACTTGCTGTACGCCACAAGAAGACGATGAAGCTTTTGCACAAGTAGAAATCACAGGTGATACCAACCCCGAAGGCGTGGACTTAGAGCTTCAATATGAAGCAGCTTCTCCTACCTTCAATCGTTGGCAAAAAGTAAATTACACCATTACGATTGAGAACAAAGGAACAGAATCTGCAACAAACGTGGTCGTTTCTACACCCATTCCAACAGGTTTGGCATTTACTTCCAGAACGATGTCAAAGGGTAGCTTCAACCTCTTTTTCCAAACTTGGACAATTCTCGAATTGGCAGCAGGAGAAACCGCAACTTTGGATTTGGTCTTGTTTACACTCGCCAATACACCGATTACCAATTTTGCCCAAGTGAAATCGCTTGATCAAATAGATGTAGATTCTACTCCAGACAACAATGCTACAACAATTCCGCAAGAGGATGACGAAGCGGCTGTAACGATTACTCCCAACAGTGGAGGAGGAGGGAAAGATGCTTTAAATGCTCCAATCGACCAAGCTACGACTTTGGCATTGTACCAACTCTTTCCTATACCTGCTCTTGACAAACTGCAAGTGGTGTTTGGAACGGCTGGTTATCAAGTGAATTTGTTTTTGTATGACGTGCATGGCAAACAGATTCGCCACCAATCACTTCAAATTATGCGTGGGGAGAATGCGATTGAAGTGGATGTCAGTGAATTGGCGGCTGGTTTTTATACCATTTCGCTAGAGACTCCTGAGGGGTTTGTGAGGGGGAAATTCCTTAAACAGTAATTTTTTCAAATAGAAAAGCTCCACTTCGGTCGAAGTGGAGCTTTTCTATTTGATTTTTTGAAAGAAGTACTTCAAAACTGCAAATTCACAAACAAATCATCCAAACCCAACACCTGCGAAAAAACAGCCTGACTATGACCATTCTCAACAACGCCTTGTGCAGCAATCAACACATAAAAAATTTGTTTTTTGGTTTTGGTAATGCTTTTGAATATACTCCGTTTTTGCCTCAAATTATCTGCATAAGATTTGGAAACGATGAAAGGGTCGGCATAAAACTTAATCTCAAAAAGATTGATAGCCCCATCATTGCGGTCAATCAGTAAGTCTATTTGTGTACCGAGTTCTGTTGAAGTGCCTTTGTGGTAAAAGGAAGAAGACAAAGAATAAATGCCAGCTATGTCCAAACTCTTTTTTATCTGTGGAATGTGCTTTAAACACAAACTTTCGAAGGCATAACCACTCCAAGTTTTAAAAGCTTGTGTTTGGCTAAGGTGATTCCAAACCGATTTGCCCTCATAGGCTTTTCCTTCAATGAATTTTAGGTAAAACAAGGAATACTCATCTGTGAGTCGGTAGAGGCGATTTTTCTTCTTTTTGTTGAAAGGGCGATAGGCAGAGATGAAGCCCGAATATTCCAATTCCTCCAATACACGGGTAGTACTATTGCCATTTGGAAGTTTAGCGGTTTTGATGATTTCATTTCTGGTCAAGCCTTTTTGTTTGGTAGCCAAAGCTCTGATAACGGCAATGTGCTTGTCGGCATGGGCAAACAAGGCGGGATAAAGGCGAGAAAATTCTGTGCGTAGCAAACCTTGTTGGGAAAAACAGATTTGGTTGATATTTTGAACAGCCGTTTTTCCCTTTTGCACTTCCTTCAAATGATGTGGAATACCACCCAATGCCAAATACAATTGAGTGATTTGATAACGGGTAAAGTCAAAGTCTTTTGCCTGAAAGTAGGTTTCTGTTTCAGCCAAAGTAAAAGGGGATAAAAAAATACGTTTGGTTACCCGATTGTAAAGTCCACCTTTGTTGTTGATGACTTTCTGAATCATCCACGAAGCTGCCGACCCACATACCACCAAGACGATGTTTTTTTTGACTGCCCAACTGTTCCAGAAATAACTCAAACCTGTTAAAAAACCTGACTTGTGGGTAGATAACCAAGGCAATTCATCTAAGAACACCACCTTTTTTTCCGCCCCAAGTTGTTCATCTAAGTAAGTCGTCAATATATCAAAAGCACGCAACCAACTTTTGGGTCTCTCCAAAGGGATTTTGGATTGGGTCAGTTTTGTCAATCGAATCGCAAAATTGTCCAACTGCTCCGCTTTGGTAGCATTCTGTAAACCTGTTATTTGAAAAACTATTTGGTCTTCGTAAACAGACTCAATTAGGTAAGTCTTCCCCACCCGTCTGCGTCCAATCACTGCAATCATTTCTGCCTCTTTGGAGCTTAGGGCAGCTTCCAAAATTTCTTTTTCTTCCTTTCGACCAATAAAAAAATTTGCCATATTTTAGGGTATTTTTGGCAAAATTATAACTTTTGGTCGTCAATATGAATTTATTAGTGACTAAATATAGGGTTTTGGGAATAGATTTGGTCATTAATGCTCTTTTATTAGTAACCAAAAATAGGTATTGTTTTTCTGCCTAATACCGATCACTCATTGTCCTTGCCAAATCTCGCTTGGCATCTTTCTCTCTGATACTATTCTTTTTATCGTAGGATTTTTTACCCTTTGATAAAGCCACTTCGACCTTCACCAATTGTCGATCATTGAAGAAAACCATGGTAGGAATAATTGTTAGTCCTTTCTCCTTCAATTTGGCTTCAATTTTCTTCAATTCCCGTTTTTTGAGCAGTAATTTTCGGTCTCGTTTCGGAAAATGATTGAAATTGCCTGCATTGGCGTATTCTGAAATATGGACATTTTTAAGCCATAGTTCACCATCTTTGAAGTAACAATAAGCGTCACTCATACTTACCTTTCCTGTACGAACAGATTTTACCTCTGTACCTGTCAAGACAACTCCCGCCCTGTATTTATTGAGGAAAAAATATTCGTAACTTGCTTTCTTGTTATTAGCTACTATTTTAATTTCACCTTCTTTAAGCATGATTTTTTTTTTAATGCGTTTGTAGAAAGAAAAAATAAGGTTAGCTAGAAACCTTCCCTTTGAAAAAAGGGGTGGAGTAGGCCTGCAAATGAATGCACTAACTTATTTTTTCGCCATTACTCAAAATATTTTGAGTGGAACTTCAAACAAAAAACAACTTCTATCAAAATTAAGTTCACAAAACAATTTTTAAATTGTCCGAAAGATAGTTGCTTATGTTTTAGGTTCCTTTCACTT
>JBMYXW010000271.1:0-5081 GCA_049608825.1 Chitinophagales bacterium | reverse complement strand
ATATACATTTAACTTTACTTCAACAAAACTACTTCATTCAATAGTTTTTATGGATTAAAAACTTATTTTAAATACAAAAATTGTATGTTAATTTTATAAATGTTGAAGGAATGGAAAAATATGCTTCAAAAATAGTTTACTGTAAAATTAGTCATTTTCAATTGGAGTTTGTGACAATTTTCCTTCAAAAAATTTCGATTATACATAACTTGAATAGTTTAGGAATATTGAACGTTTTTTTGAATTTTTCAGTTGGTACTCTAAAGCTTGAGTTTTCACCAAAACCTATCATTATCTATGGATGATTTTTTCGCTCTCCTCGCTTTCTTCACCTTTATATTTGTGGTATTTCCTTTCATTTTGATATTCATATTGTTTCGGCGCACCAAAAGGCAGGCGAAATACATCTCCACTCTACAAACACATCTTGAAGAATTGGCATTCCGGTTGAAGATTTTGGAAAAAGGCAAAGTAGCAAAACAAGCCGATTTTATTGAATCAAAATTGGAGCAGGAATTGCAGCCCAAAACGGTTTCAATAGAAACAGCCCTTCAAAAACCGATTGAAGAAAAGCCAATTATCCCTGATATTGTTCCCGAATTGGAATCAATCGAAATGGCTGAAACGTCTGTAATAACCCCTCCACCAATTGAAAAAACAGAGCAAACAGCAGACATTCCATTCGTCAAGATGGTGAAACGGCAAGCGATAAAAGTCGAAGAAGAACCAACTGAAAAGGAAGAAAATCCTCAAAAAGAAAATAGCTTATGGGCAAGATTGGAAGAACAGTTTGCGGATAATTGGACGGGAATTATTGGAGCGATTTTGTTGGTGATTGGTGTGGGTTTTGGAGGAACTTATGCAGCTTTGAGTGTAGAACCCATGATTCGTTTTTTCTTGATTTCCGCTATTGCAGCCACACTTTTGGCCGCTTATTACTATCTCAATCGGCTTCCTGAATGGCAAAAAATGGCTTCTTGGCTGCGGAGTGCAGGTGGGGCAATTTTTCTATTTGCCTGTTTTGGTTCGGGTGGTGTTCAAGGGCTGCAATGGATTGACAACTCGCTTTGGGCATTGATTCTCTTGCTTATAGGTGTGGCGGTCAATTTGTATTTGGCATGGATTGGCGGCAAACAGGTGTTCAGTTCCTTGCACATTGTGCTGAGTTTATTGGCTTTGGGACTTGCTCCTGCGAGCGATTTGGGTTGGGGAATTGGCATCGGTATCACCTTGTTTAGCATCTTACTAGCCTACAAGCCCGAAAAATGGGATTGGCATATTTTGGTCACGATTATTGCCTTTTTCTTTTTTCACCTTCAATGGTATTTCTACTTTGAAGATAACCTTCAATTCACTTCGACAAAACACCTTTTTGGAATCATCGGAATAGTCTTGGTTGGTGCTTTGGTGGTGGTGATTCACTATCGAGAATTATATGTCACTACCAAACTTGAAGCCTTGCCTTTAAGCGTTCATCTCCTCAATTGGGTGTTTATAGGCATAGGTTTGCTGGTTCATTCGATGGGTGGACAATGGCGTATCATCTTCATCACTTTGGCAGCCGTTATCGCCTTCTTTTTGGCTCGAAGGGCAAAACATTTGGGCATTTCGTGGCTCTACCACACTGATACGATTGTGTCGCAAATTTTGGCGTTTATTGCCATTCTTGCATTAGAGGCTTGGGAAGTGAATCCGCTTATTATCAGTACAGTGATGCTTATTGAAGTATTGGGTTTTACGGCTTTAATGCTTTGGGAAAAAGAACGTTGGCTTTATACAATTGGGATGTGGATTTTTGCCGCAACAGGTTTGGCATTCTTATACTTCGCAATTTTACCCTTTCAATATGGCGGTTTCGGCTATGAAAATACTTTTCCACAGCTTCAAATTGGGCTGAGTGGCTTGGTGACTTTGGTGGCTATAACGGTTTTTCATGTACATCTGATTCGTCAAAAATCGACTCTCTCTTTCAGCGTTTTGGGCGGCAATCTCATCACAGGAACTTACATTAGTGCTTGGATTTTGGTCTTATTTCTTCACTACTTCAATCATGTTTGGGCTTTGTATTTGGTAGTCGGTGTGACTGTATTCTATTTGTGGCTGCGTCAAAGACTTCAGTCGGAAGGTCTGCTCTATAGTTTGGCATTGTTGGTGGCGGGCTTGCATGGATTGGTATGGTTTCAGTTGATAGAGGTCAAATCCTTTGAGTTGTCAGCACAGATTTTGTATGCTGCCCCTCTCCTACTGGCTTCGTTTGCAGCAGCGGTTTTGTCTTATGACAAATTGTCGAACAATCACTATCAATGGTTTGGCATTTACTTATTTGCAGCACATTTGGGGGCTTTGGTTTTTTGGCTCACCCAATATTCTTCTTTGCTCATTGCAGGTGTGGCGTGGTTGATTTTGTCGGTAGTGGCATTGGAATTGGCGAATTATTTCCGAAAAAAACACGGCAGCGAAATTGCGAATTTGGGTTATACCGACCGCTATTTGTTGCATGTGGGTTATGCCTTTATTGCAGCGTTTTTAATTCGACATTTGATGGTGCATTTGCAGGTTGAACAGTACATTGGTTTCATCAAAATTCGGATGTTGATTGAGCTTTTGGCAATTGGCGTGTTTGGCTATTGGGCGAGCTACAAGAAACCCGAAAGTGAACCATTTTACAAGTCTTGGACGCATTTTCATCCACTGTTTTTAGAATTGATTTTGTTGTTTGTGGTAACGATTTTGAGTGTCGAAATGAATACGATTTGGTTTCCAATTCTGTGGGTAATGGCGGCGTATTGGACTTTGGCTTTCGGTGTACGATTTGAGTATTTGGCTCGTTTGAAGTTTTATAGCCTGTTGTTTTTGTATGCCAGTATTTTCCATTTGGTTTTTGTGAGTGCGAACTATATCACCCCTTCTTTGGCTTGGCAAGATC
Source organism: Chitinophagales bacterium (assembly GCA_049608825.1). Lineage (GTDB taxonomy): Bacteria > Bacteroidota > Bacteroidia > Chitinophagales > UBA2359 > JAUHXA01. The sequence continues at coordinate 2,155 of JBMYXW010000271.1, read as the reverse complement.
AGGCTTGGTGGACGGGTTTGATAGCGATTGCATTGCAGTTTGGTTTTGTGGCGTACTTTTATCCACATCGTCAGTTGGAGAAGCTAAATTTTCCACCTTTTTTGATGGGAGGAATGAGATGGCTTGCGGATAAGATTCGACCTTTGATTGTTCCTTTTTTGGTCTATCCCGTTTTTATTGGCGTTGGAATTTTTCTATTTTGGTCGTTTGATAAGGCAATTTTGACCTTCCTTTGGGTTGTCGAATGTTTGGGTTTATTTGTATTGAGCATCATTTTGAGAGACAAATATTTCCGATATGTGGCTTTGGGTGGCGTGGTAATTTGTGTGGGGCGTTTGATTTTTTACGATTTGGCACAAACGAATTGGCTGACTCGTGCGATGGTGTTTGTGGGTACAGGCGTGGTGATGTTGGTGATGAACTCGATTTATAATAAATACAAGGGGAGGTTTGAGTAAATGGTTGTATTGTTATATGGTTGTATTGACAACAGTTCAGCCATTCAACAGTTCAGCCATTCAGCAATTCGACAATATAACAATTCAAAAATATGAACTACTTATCACATTACTACTTCGATAAAGACGATGACCGCCCACACTACATTCTCGGTTTGATTTTGCCCGATTTGGTGCGAACTTTCAATCGAGAACGGCTTCACAAACAAATCGTTGAAGAATATTGGGAAGCACCGATTCAAGCTTTGCAGCAGGGAGTCAATAAACACCACCACATTGACCAACTTTTTCATAGCTCCCAATTCTTCAAAACCTACAATAAAAAGGCATTCAAAGAATTACAGCAAATAGAACTAGAGGGCATCACTAAATACAAGCACTTTGTTTCTCATGTTTTGATTGAAATGTTGTTGGATAGGTTGTTATTGAAGGAAGATTTGAATACTGGCTTCACTTTCTATTCCAAATTAAACGCTACTAAAAAGTTTATTTTCACAGATTACTTCAATCACATTCCTGCTATTGAAGGTGATTTGGAAAGGTTGTGGAGTTTCTTTCAACGTTTTTGCGACATGAAATTTTTGTTTGACTATCAACACAATGAAGGAATGATTTTGCGGCTGAATGGGGTGATGCAACGAATTACCAAACAGGCTTTTACGGTTAAAGATTGTGAGAAGTTGAGTGTGTTTATTGATGGTTTGGAAGATGAATTGAAGGAAGTCTATAAAGGGGTTTTCGAGGATTTGGGGAGGTGAGTACAGAGGTTTTTTTGCACTGGACGTAGAAATTGAACGCAGAGACGAGAAGGCGGAGAGATTTTTTTGCACTGGATTTGAAGGTAAAAGTAGAAACCTTGGCAACAGTTGCAAGCTTTGTCAACGGTTAAAACGAGTAAAATCTACTGAATTTGACAAGACATTAACAAAACACAAAAAATGTAGCATCAATGAAACAGCTACTAACAATCATCACTTTTCTATCTCTCGGATTATACTGCTATGCCCAAAATACGGTTGGCACTTTTTCGGGTGATGGAACAGCAGGATTGGAGAATGGAACTCCAGATTCTTCTCGTTTCAATCAACCTTTTGGAATTTGTAGGGACGCTGTGGGGAATCTATTTATTGCAGATGGCGGCAATCACTGCATCCGAAAAATTGACAAAAACGGTGTTTCCAGTATTCATGCAGGCACTACGGAAGCTGTCCAATTCAACAATCATGCGGTTCGACTCATTCATTTGGACATCATTTCTTCTATACAAGGGATTTTCAGTGATTTTGAAGACCTTGAGATATTTCCCAATCCTTCAAAGGATAAAATAAATGTCCATTTGGAGAAATGGGAGAAATCTATATAGATACAGATTTTCAATGCTGTGGGTCAGTTGATTTACGAAAATCAACTACTATCCAATCATACAGAAATTGATTCGAGTAATTTTCGTTCGGGTCTGTATATTGTAGTTTTAGAAACGGAGAAAGGAAAAACCAATTATCGCTTGGTAAAAGGTCGTTAAGCATTGTATTTTCAATCGGCATTTCAAACTAAACAAACACCTCAAAACTCTAAGAATATTATGTGGTTCAAAAAACTTACTGACTTTCAAGAAGAATCGCCTGAACAAGTACGGGCAAATTTATCACTCTCCAACAATATCCTCACTTCAAAAATAAACGGCAAAAGCTACAATT
>JBMYXW010000270.1:0-5093 GCA_049608825.1 Chitinophagales bacterium | reverse complement strand
AACGCTAAACACATGGTCTTGTACTTCAGGATTGGACAAATCCAAAACCAATTGATTGCGGTAATAATATTCCTGTCGGTTGGGTTGTCGAACCACCCAATCTCGGTGATTTTCATACAGTTCACTTTTGGGGTTCACCATTTCGGGTTCTATCCAAATCCCAAACCCAATCCCTTTTCTGTTCGCTTCCTCCACCAAATAGCCCAAACCATTCGGCAATTTTTTGCGGTTCACCTCCCAATCTCCCAAGCCTGTAAAATCGCTGTTTCGAGGATATTTGTTGGCAAACCAACCATCGTCCAACAAAAACAAATCCACGCCCAATTTCTTTGCCCCTTCAAAAAGCGAGACCAATTTGTTTTCGTCAAAATCAAAATAAGTCGCCTCCCAATTGTTCAACAAGGTCAAACGCTCTCCTTCGCCATCGTAAATGCGGTATTTTCTCGCCCAAGAATGCAAATTTCGGCTTGCTTCTCCTTTGCCATTTTCGGAATACACAAAAATCATGGAGGGAGTTCGGAAACTTTCCCCTTCCTTCAATTCATACTCCGAAGCGTGTGGATTCACCCCAGCAATCAATCGCAAATTGTCGTATCTATCCACTTCAAAATCAAAGCGAAAATTGCCCGACCAAGCCAAATTTGCCAATAGCACTTTTCCCGTTTCTTCGGTGGCTTCTTCGCCAAAAGACAGCATAAATGTAGGCGGCGCATAGATATGTGCCCTCGCCCCCAATTTGGAATCCAACATTTTGATGCCTTTGGTCAATCGGTGGGTGGCGGGCTGCATTTCGGTTGCCCAAGTACCGTTGTATTGGGTCAAATAAAAATTGGAGCTGCGAAAGTAAAGGTTGGAAGATGCGTATTTTTTCAGTTCAATTGTTCCCTTTTCACCATTTTTGATAATCGTCCACTGCTCAAAAACATTCTCTTTTTGATAGACTTTGTAGAACAATTGTACTTGGGTTTGATAAAGTGGGTCAGCCAATTCAATCACCGTTTGCAGCACATTCTCCTCCAATTTTTGGGTCGTGTGGCGAACATAGTGCAATTCTGTGGAAGGGTTGCCATCTGCGTGTTTGATTTGCAGGGCAGGTTCGGCAATGTTCCATGTGCCGCTTGGCGTGTATGCGCCATTGAAGACATCTTCGTTGATTCCATTGTAGCGAAACTGTTTGCTTATCAAAGCATAATCGCTTGATTCTGTCAGTTTTTTGCCAAAGTAGATATGCCGCAAGCGTTTTTCGTAGTCGGTTTGTAGGACTAAGGTGTAGTCTTGGCTTTGGATGGGGATTGTAGTTTTGGGAATCATTTATTCTAATCTCAATAAAATGTGAAAAAAATAATTTTCAATTTATTCAAAATTCAATCATTAATCATTCAAAATTGTACAACTCCCTCCCCAATCGCACCTTCTCTTTCTGCAAAAAATCATTCTCTTTCGTGATTTCCACCAATACCTCTCGTCCATAGGTTTTGAAGTCGGGAATTTTTCGCAAGCGCATGGGAATTTCCACGATTCGTGAACCCAATCCAATCACCTTCCCTTTGTAGTGAATCGTTTCATCCTTCAAAGAAGACACCCGAAATTCATCACCAATCTGTACTTGCAGCGTCATATTTTCATGCACATAACCCTTGATGATGCCCGAATGAGGTTCATAAAAAGACAACAAAGTGGTGTAGGAAGATATGTGTTCGGCTTCTTTGCAGGAAATCGTGCCTATCAAACCATCGGAGGGAGCAGTCACTACGATGGGTTGTATTTTTTGCGATTCTTCAAACGCCAACTCTGCGGTCAATCGTTTGATACGTTCGTGATAAGGGCTGTTACCAATCCGCAATTCCTCCTTCAACCCCTTCAATCGGAGGTCGTAATTTTGGGTCAAACGTGCTTTTTCCGCAATCAATTCCTTCAATTCTATCTCCAAAGGTTTGAATTTCGACTCTGTGGAGGGAATGGTTTGAAGTCCTTCGGAGAGCGATTTTTTAAAAATCAATTCCTTTTCTACCCGTTTGATTTCGCCATTGATTTCCGAGAGTTTGCTTTCTTTGGTCAATTGCAGTTCTGCTATTTCGCTTTCCTTTTTTTGCCTCCAAACTTTGTCTTCCGCCCGCAGTTCATCCATCTGAAAACTTTGGTCATCCATCGTTTCCTTTGATTTCCGTCTTGTCAATTGCAGCAAAGTATCCCCCTGTTTGACCTCTTGCCCAGGAGTCACCAAAATTTGTTCGACCACCACAGGATAGTTGTAATTGATTTCGGTCTCATTGCTTTCCGCAAAACCAAAAAAGGAAACGGAGGTTTCTTGACTGGGCTTCAATAAGCTAAACAAAGCTGCTCCCACCCCCAAAACTGCTATGTAAAATAAATTAATTCGCATGTTTATCAGAGTTTTGTGGGTTGTTTTTTAAAGTTTAGCTTCAATGCCTCCAAACCTTCCAATGATTCTAAACTTTCGGTCAAACCTGTAACGGTTGCGGAATTGCGGAGGCGAATCAAGTAGGTGAATTCTTGCAAATTTTCTCTCGAAATTTCTTCTACAACTGGAAGTCCGCTTTCAGTGAGCGTATTGATTTTCTTTGGATTCAGAAAACGAAGTTGATCCAACTCGAAGTTTCTGCAATGCTTTTTCAAACGCTGTTCGATGATTTTTTGCTGTCCGTCTTCTTTGGGTACTTGCAGTTTGATTTCTCCAATCAATTCATTGGAATTGCTCATTGGAGAAAATCTCAAAATAATTGCTCCCACGCAAAAAACCAGCGTTCCTGTCAGTGCAATGTGATAGCCCAAAACGCCACAAGAAATTCCCACCGCCAAAGATGCAAACATAAAGGTGATGTTGCGAGGGTCGTCCAAAACGGTTCGGAATCGGATGATAGACAAAGCTCCCAACATTCCCAAACCTCTGCCCACACTGTCGCCAATCGCCTGCATGACCATTGCCGCAACGATACTGATAAGCACCAAGGATTGAAGAAAATGGGCTTTTTTATAAATACTTTTGGTCGTAAATTCGTAGGTAATCGCAATCAGTGAAGAAAGGAAAAATGCGAATAAACTGGTAATGAGGATAAAGTAAAATGAGGGCGTATCTGGGTTGTAATTTAGTAGTTCTATATCAAACATAGTGGTGGCTTCGTACTCTTATGGGAATTTTGAATGAAACAATATTGAATTTTGAATACACTGGAGCAAAAAAAAATCAAGATAGTGAGGTGTAATCTTCGGAGGAACGGAGAAGGTGACATCTCGCTATCGGTCTTGAGATTACACCTTTTCGTTTCACTACAAGATGTCATCTCAAAACCTTGGTTTATTTCTGAAACAGTGTACTAAACTGACTCTCAAAGGTAAGAAATAAACTCTAAACCAATTGGTGCATAAATGGCATGAAAGGTTGCATTTTAGATAGGACTAAGACAAGTCTAATGGAGTTTTCTCCTATGACTTGGGTGTTTTGCTGCAAAAATGTGGTGAATTGGTGGCTAAAAAAGTACATTTTGTGACGGGTTTCGTTGTTTTTTGAAGGTTTTAATTTTGAATAGAATATTTTGTGATTTAATAAGATGAATAAAATCAATGTGTTGTGTTTGTGTGTGGCGGTTTTTTTCGATTGTACTTCAATAGTTTTCCATCATTTTAGAAAACCTTCTTTGGATTCATAATTTGTATCGAAATTTTTTCTTCAAATATCCATCTAAAAGGGTCAATAATCCCAATACATAAATCAATGATATGCTGCTGAAAAATACGGGATGACGAGCCCAATTTGCCATTTTCTCAAAACCTTCAAGGAGGAATATTCCCAATGAACCCATTGTTTCACCTCCGTTCATTGCAGTGCCAGTGCTTGAAAGCAGCAATGTCAAACTTGTAAGAAGCACGAAGGCTGCCAAAAGGTATTTTGAAAAAGGTTTCCAAGATGCTTGTATTTCATCGGATTTTGTAGCCGTTTGTGCTTGATGAGTAGGCTGCAATTTAGCCATTACCTCCGCATTGAAGTTGGCAGAAGGTTGGGCAGTTTGCATGGTTTTCAAATCGTTGTTGAGAACTTGCAGGGTATGGTAGAGGTGAAAAAAATCTTTGTTCTCCTCCAATTGTAGTTGTTCATGGATGTGTTTTTCTTCTATTGCAGTGCAATTGCCATCCAACAAATCCCATATATTTTGTTCCGTTATTGCTTTCATTTCTTGTTTCTCGATAAAAAAGTTCAAAAAATAATGAATTTGAGTTTGAACCTTGTATTTGAATTTTCAAAGTATTTCTCTGACTTCTTCCTTCAATAAACCTTTCAGTGCAGGCAAAAGTTTTTTTCTAGCTCTATGTAATTTGACTTTTGCATTGCTGAGTGAAATATTCATAGTCGTAACAATTTCCTTCAAAGATAGCTCATGCAGATAAAATAAGGTAATAATTGTTCCTTCTTCTCTGGGAAGCATTGCTATGGCTTGCCTCAAAAATCGTTGCCTTTGTTGGGCTTTGAGTTTGGTAAATTGAGGAATTGCTGCGCTTTTCATGTCATAATCTTCAGGCTCTCGATTGTTGTAGAGCACTTTCTTGTTGGTTTGACTTCGCAAGTGACTGATAGCCGTTTTGTAGGTGATGCTGTAAAGCCAAGTCGAAAACTTTGATTTTCCTTCAAAGTTGGGCAATGAGCGAAAGGCTTTTACAAAAGCATCTTGGGCAACTTCTTCCGCTTCTTGTGGGTTTTTGACCAATCGCAAAGCCAAGGTATAGACCAAAGTTTTGTATCGGTTCATCAAACGCTGATAAGCTGCATGATTTCCTTTGATTACCTGTCGAATGTCTTTTATATCCGAATCTGTTTGCATAAGTTGTGACAGTAAAATATCTTTTAGGTTTTAGTTTAGTCGCCACTGCATCAAAAGAGGTTACAATTAAAAAGCAAATTAGAACGAAGATGAAAATTAAAATATAAAATACTATTGAAATAGAACTGATTGTAATTTTTTTATTGGCATTTATTTTGCAGTAAGCAAATACATTAATTTCTGCCTTCTTTCTTTTAGAGTACAATCCTAACCCATATTCACCTACATCGTTATTTTAATTTGATACTTAGAATTAAT
>JBMYXW010000269.1:0-5093 GCA_049608825.1 Chitinophagales bacterium | reverse complement strand
TAGAAACATTGAAGAAAGTCAGCGGATTATTAGGCTATGACGTAGAAATTACATTCAATAAAAAAAATAAATTTGATTTTTGATTTTCAAAAAGGTTAATTTAATTATCTTTTTTGTAGCTTTACGTCAGTTAATTAAAGAAAATACACTGCGTTGTCGACCAAAGTTCAACAGTGTCTCATTATTTCACCTTCAAATAAATGAAGTATGGCAAAGTTACAAGTTTTTAAGTATAAGGAACAAGAAATTAGTTTTGATTTTGGAGATGGCAATAGAATGGTCAATGCTACTGAAATGGCTAAAGTATTTAACAAAAAAGTGAATAATTTTTTACGTCAAAAATCAACGGAAGCCTATATAAAAGCATTGACTGAATACTTGCTAAAAAAGAAGGGTAAGAGTGAAACGCTAATTAGCGTTTCACTCCAAGAACAAATCATCCGAATTGTCAAAGGAAATTTTAGCAATGGTCATCTACAAGGAACATGGATGCATCGTATATTAGCGTTGCGTTTTGCTCAATGGCTAAATCCGAAATTCGCAATCTGGGTAGATGAAAAAATCCAAGAACTACTCCATCAAGGCTACACTTCTATTCATCCTCTTAAAAGCATTACCTACATTTATTTCGTCAAATCGGTAGAACTCAATCGGGTCAAAATTGGCATGTCCAGAAATGTATATCAGCGACTTGCGGATTTGAGGATTTCGAGTGCTGACAAACTGGAAGTTCTCAAAATTATACGTGCCAATCCCACTTATCCGACCGACCGAGCAGTGCATGTACTTTTTCCCCACCTTTGTGTACATGGAGAATGGTTTCGACTGACCAAGGAACTGCAAAGCTTCATAGACCAATTGGAGACATTGCCAAGCCAACAAGAAATATATCAGTACGAACGTCGCATTGCAGAACTGACTGAAGATATTGAGACCCAAAAGCAAAAACTTTTTAGGAAGGAAGGCTTGATTGAAAACCTCCTCAAAGAATTGGGAGACCTTCAAAAGGATTACCAAAAATTGAAGAACACACTGGTCTCTCCTAAACCCTTGCCTCCTCAATCCCCAAAAACAGTAGCTCCTTCCTCTCACGCTGAGACTTATCCTCAAAAAATCTATGTTCCCAATAGTAGCGGAGATGAATGGCTACAAATAGACCTCCAAGAGATTCTCTACTTCAAAGCCCACAAAAAAGGAGTTTTATTGTTTGTCGTAGATGGAAATGGCAAAAACTACTATGTGCCTTGGAGTTTTCAGGATTTCATAACAGAATTACCGTCTCAATTCTTTGCACCTATTCACCGAGGTTATGCCATCAATTTGATGCACCTCAAAGCGATTCACCCCAAGAAAAGCAAAACAGTTCTGACTGGTAATGTCGTCTTACCTATTTCAAGACGAAAAATAGAGAATTTTCAACAACAATTGAAGGTATTTGTCAAAAGACCTGTTCATTAATACACTCTCAAAATCATCTCCTAACAGTATTCACTTCAATAGTTTACACTTTCGTTAAAAATAAAAAAGCCTTCCTCTCTTTACAGAAAGAGAGGAAGGCTTTTTTATTTTTTTGTTTTTTTCTTCAAAAAATCTTCAATCCGCTTCCGCCAATCCGTCTATTGAAACATCGCCGCACAACAAAGGCGAAACAAGAACAAAAAACAATCTTTTTTAACAATTTCTAACATTAAATTTTAACAACACTATGATGACAGCAGAACAAAGAACGAAAGCTTTCAATGCAATAGATACAAGTAACAATGGTACAATTGGTTTTGGAGAATGGTATGCACACTTCAAAGGATGGGCAGACGAAAACAGCATGAGCGAGGCAGAATTGGAAATGATGTTTGCAGCTTATGACGAAGCAGGCTCTTCTCGTGGGGTAGATATCACCGAATACAATTCTTTTATGGACGATGTTTTCGGCTCTACAGTTTCCAATGATTCAGCAGACGGTAGAAAAGCCTCTTTTGATACAATTGACAAGGATGGTAGTGGACTCATCAACTTCATCGAATGGTACAAACACTTCAAAGGTTTATTGGCGGATACGGATATGACCAGAGGCGAATTGGAGATGATGTTCTCAGCTTACGACGAAGGAGGTAGCGTTCGTGGAGTAGATTTGGAAGAATACACCAACTTTATGAACGATGTTTTTGGAGAGGCGAAATAATTTCTCCAAAAAACCTCAAATGATTTTTGACATAAAAAATTCTCCTTCAATGGTTTCGGCTATTGAAGGTTTTTTTTGTTTTTTTTTTCAGAAAAAATCTTCAATCCGCTTCCTTCAATCCGTCTATTGAAACATCGCTACCCAACAAAGGCGAAACAACAACAAAATAAACAAACAAATTTTATTCATCTGCTTGTTCAAAACAAATCAAAACACAACAAACAAGCACAAATCCAATCAATTTATGAACTATGGAACAATGTCAGAAATCACCTTATTTGCAGCTGATTTTAGAAACGATAACCCAAGAGGTTGGAACTACTGTAGTGGACAGATAGAAAACATTAGTGGTCATGAGGCACTAAATACCCTTTTAGGAACTAGACATGGTGGAAATGGCAGACAGACCTTTGGAGTTCCTCATTTAGATGCAGCCCCTTTATTATTAAAAAAGGGCTATGGTAATGATGCATTAAAGTTCATTATGTGTTCTCAGGGAACCTTTCCAAGCGTAAGTTCTTTTATGGGGGGCTATGTAGGTATGATTAAAATGATGGCAAGCGATGTATTGCCAAAAGACTGGGCATATTGCGACGGGCAGTTGCTGCCGATTGCGAGTAACCAAGCCTTGTTTGACACCATAGGAACAAAATATGGAGGCGACGGCACTACCAACTTTGCACTTCCTAAGCTAAATGCCAATAGCCTATGTTCCAATGGAACAGCTCCAAAATTTGTTATTGCTAAAAAAACACATAGCTCTTATGGAGGGGATGACCCTGAGTTTGGGATGTCACAGGTAGTCTTGTTTGGTGGCGATACTCCCCCGTCAAATTGGGCATTTTGCGATGGTCAAGAAATGGGAATTGGAGATAATTCAGCACTATTTAGCCTTGTAGGTACTTGCTATGGTGGTGACGGTCGAACAAAATTTGGTTTGCCCAAGATGGATGTAAGCTCTATCAGTGAAGGCACAGGTTGTCCCAAAGCCATTATTTGTACAGAAGGGCTATTTCCTTCAAGAGCGTAATATTTTTCTTCAAAAAAAATCTTCAATTCCCTTCCTCCAATCCGTCTATTGAAACATCAAAAACAAAAAGGAATCGGATACCTTCAAGGTATCCGATTCCTCTACCAACTAAACTAAACCAAAAACAAAAAATGTCCAAACAACCCGTACAAAAACGATTCACTATCCTGCACTCGAATGACATTCACGGCGACTTTCAAGAAGAAGTCGTGGACGGAAAGCCAGGAAAAATGATAGGTGGGTTAGCCCGCCTATCAGGTTATATCAACAAAGTCCGCAAAGAAGAAAAAAACGTACTCTACCTCATTGCAGGAGACATGGTCTGCGGTTCGATGATTGATACAGAATTTAAAGGAGCTTCAACGATGGAGTTGATGAACTACCTTTCGCCCGATGCCGCTACGATTGGCAACCACGAGTTGGACTACGGTTTGTATCACCTGCTCTTCTTGGAGAAAATGGCGAATTTCCCCATTGTCGTCTCCAATCTCTACATCAAAAACTTCCACAAACGCTTGATGCAGCCCTATGTCATCCTCAATGTGGACGGCTTCGACATATTGATTATCGGTATTATCACCGAAGAAATCATGTCCAACCTCAAAATGGATGCAGACATTGGTAGCTTTCTTTCGCTCGAAGATGCCAGCTCAGAAGTAGGACGTATCTGTGACACCTACAAAGACGACGACATTGACTTGACCATTCTATTGACCCACGTAGGATTTGAAGCAGACAAGAAATTGGCTGCCATGCTCAAACCAGAATGGGGCGTGGATTTGATGATTGGAGGTCATTCGCACACCATTTTGGAGCAACCCGAAGTCGTCAATAACATATTGATTACACAAGCGGGAATTGGCACGGACCAATTGGGACGATTTGACATTTTGGTAGATGATGATACCAACAGCATTGTCGATTGGAAATGGGAACTGCTACCTGTAGATGAAACCCTTGCAGAACCCGACGAAAAATTGCAGGGTTTTATTGATTCTTTTCAAGATGTCGTTGACCGCAAATACAATACCATCATTACCCGATTTGCCAAACGCTTGGACCACCTCGTTTGGGGAGCAGAATCCGAATTGGGCAATCTCTTTGCTGATATCCTCGCCGAACACTCCAAAGCCGATATTGCCTTTATCAGCAGTGGCTCTATTCGAGGCGGCGGCTTGGGTGAAACAGTGACATTGGGAGATTTCAAGAAAATCTGCCCCTATTCTGGCGCATTGCAGGTGGTGACGCTAACGGGAGCGCAAATAAAATCCATTTTCAATTTTACACTGACAGCCGAAAAACGCAAACGCCTCATTTTTCAAATCAGCAAAGGTTGGGAAGTCACCTATGAAGACGGAAAAGGAGTGGTCGGTATGAAATTCAATGGCAAAGAAGTGGAGGACACAGACCAACACAGCGTATGCTTGCAAGAATACTATTATAAAAATTCTGAGCGGAAAATGAATATTCCCAAAGCAGATTTAATTGCCAATGGAACAAATAATGTAGCCACTTCTTTTGTGGAAGTGATAGAGGAATATTTGCGGAACAATCAGAATTTGGATAGAGAGGTGGAGGGAAGAATTGTGGTTAAACAGGCAGTGATGGGCTAATGTGGTGATTGGTGACTCGTGATTAATTCTTAAAACAATTGATTATCAAAGTTTTTTTGAGACTCCTGTGGGAGTCAAATATTTGTAGTAAATAAAAATAGAGATATACACAACTCCACTAGGAGTTGAACCTCAATCGTATTTGCGGATTGAATTTGGGTTGAGCCCCGATGGAGTTCTGTAAAACCTTTCTACCATTTTTCTTCAAGACTCCTGTGGGAGTCAAATATTTGTAGAAAATAAAAATGGAGATATAGACAACTCCGTTAGG
>JBMYXW010000268.1:0-5105 GCA_049608825.1 Chitinophagales bacterium | reverse complement strand
CGATACAAAAAAATACTGCCCAACCAAAACAGCAAAAAGCCCGCATAGTGTCGCACTAAAAACTGGTTTCGTTCACTTTCAATACTAAAACCTACTTCAATGGCATGTGTCAAAAGAGGAAACAAGGTGCCATGGTGTCGATTGCTTATCTCTAAAAGATGTTGGTCTTGAAGCGGCTCGTCAAAAAAACATTGACCACATTTTTCATTGACATAATCCAAACTTATCATGCCCAAATATCGCTGTGATGCCTCATCCCAAGTCAAGCCATAATCGCTGGTGATGAACAAACCTATCACCAAATACATTGCAAAAAAAGTAGGAACAAGGACGTTTTTTTTGTAAAAACGAGTCTTATGGTTTTGCATTTACATCGGTTTTGAAGTTTATTGAAGATTTTAGTGGAGTTGTTAATCCGAGAATGTAAACTCAACTTTTGCGCTTGATAGCAAGCTACGACTTTTCTTTGTTAAGAGACAACAAAAAATAGTATTTTTGCACAAAATTAAAATACCAACAATTATGTTTAAAGCCAAAGTAAACGATCACTTCAATTTTGACATTGACCTCAACAATACATCTGAAGATTGGGATATACTTCCCTTGAAGGATGGAAAATTTCATTTGATTCAAAACCATCAATCCTATAATATTGAAGTGATAAATATCGACTTAGCCAATAAAAGGGTCTTGCTTTTGGTAAACGACAAAGAGTTTGAAGTCGAATTGAAAGACAAAATGGATTTGTTGTTAGAAAAAATGGGGATTAGTGCAGCAGTAAGTCAAAAAGTGAACGACATTAAGGCACCTATGCCAGGTTTGGTTTTGGAAATCAAGGTGAAAGCAGGAGATTCTATCCAAAAAGGGGATGCGGTTTTGGTATTGGAAGCCATGAAAATGGAAAATGTATTGAAATCTTCGGGCGAAGGGATAGTGGACAGTATTGAAGTAAAAGTAGGCGATGCAGTCGAAAAAAATCAAATATTGCTGAAAATGCAATAAAAAAACTCGAATATTTTTATTTTAATTAGATATTTTGCATAAAAACATTTTATGTTTTTTGTGTTATTTATCTTCCTTTTAATTAGCGTTATTTCATATTTTTCGAATTTGGGTATAAGAAACATTTTTTGAACACTACGATTGCAACTTAAAAAGGTTTCATCAAACAGCCTTTTTTTTGTAAAAAAATCAGTAAATTGGGTACGATTTTACCATTATCACTAACCAAATTATAAAAGCCTACCTGTTTTTTTGTTCATTACTTAAACCCAAGTCCGATGAGGAAATATTATATACCTACATCATTACTGACCCTTTTGCTGCTCTTTTGTTTGTCATCAACCCAACCTTTGTTTGCTCAAGTGACTCCCGATAATTTTGAGTTAGGCATGAAAAAAGATTGGTACGACAAAGCTATGAAGAAACTTGAAGAAGGAAACTTTGAGGTGGCTCATGCTTATTTTACAGTTGCTTTGGAGTTGGACTCTAACTATACAGAGGCATATTATGGTCGTGGTCAAGCGAAGGCTTCTATGGACGATTTCAAAGATGCCATTGAGGATTATGACAAAACACTGGAAGCAAACCCCAAATTTGTAGATGCACGTTTGGCGAAAAGTGAATCACTAATTGCCCAAAATAAGTTTGAAGAAGCAATGGACAATGTCCAGAAAGCCATTGAAGATCAACCTACTTATGTGAAGGCTTACCAAACAAAGGGAAAACTTCAACTTCAACAAGGAAGCTTCAATGAGGCCTTGGCGACTCTGAATGAAGCAGTAGAATTGGACAGCACTCAAGCAGAAGTATTTGACGAAAGGGCAAAGGTGTTGTCGGCTTTGGGAAAATACGATGAGGCAGTGACAGACTTCAAAAAGGCAATGTTTATCAATCCAAAATTGAAGGACACGTATTATAACAAAAATTCTGCTGATGTAGTAGAAAGTAACAAAAATCCTGCTTTGGAGAAACAAACCATGTTTGTGATTGGTCTTTTGAAGACATCCTACAATGACCATGAAAGTGCTATAAGCACTTACGATCAACTACTTGCACGGAATAGTAAAGACAAAGAGGCTTATCTGAAACGGGGAATTGCGTATATAAATCTCTACAAATACAACAATGCCATTGGGGATTTTAGTAGAGCTATTGCAGTGGATGCGGATTATATAGAAGCTCGATTGAACAGAGCCAAAGCCTACTCTAAGATTGAAAAATTCAAGGAAGCATTGGCAGATTTTAATAAAGTAGTATCTGAGGATGAAGACAATCGAGAAGCATTGATAGAAAGAGGACAAACAAAAATTGCCTTATCAGACTTCAAAGGAGCTATCAAAGATTTTGATGCTTTATTGGAAAAAGACAAGCACGACAAAGCGGCTTATAGCAATCGAGCAGATGCGAAGGCTGCAATGGGCGACTACGATGGAGCTTTGTTTGATTATCACATCGCTATCGGTATGGATGTCAACAACAAAGATGCTTTTCATAAACGAAGCAATACGAGGATTGCGATGTCAGACTACAAAGGCGCATTGGCGGATTTGGATGCAGTCATAAAAATCGACGATTCAGACAAAACTGCCTATAACAAAAGGGGTATTGTTCAGGCTGCTTTGAAGGATTACGTGGGAGCTATCAAAGATTTTGAACAAGCCATTGTTTTGGATCCCGATTACCAAGAGGCCTACTACAACAAGGGTTTGCTTCGAGTTGCTAGGAAAAACTACATTGGAGCGATTGTAGATTTTGACCGTTCTATCAATCTATACAGTGACCATATATTGAGCTACTTCAATCGGGCAAATGCAAGAGCAGGAATTGGAGATTACGAAGGAGCAATTGAAGATTATAACCACAGTATTGAGGCAAACTTCAAGAATGCATCGGTTTATTACCATCGTTCGCAAGCCTACAAATCCATGAAAAATTACACAAAAGCTATTGAAGATGTATCGACTGCTCTTAGAGTAGATGCCAACTATTCCAATGCCTTGTATGAAAGAAGTACTTTGAAAATTCTATCTAAAAAATACAAATCTGCTTTGGACGACATCGACAGATTTGTAGAGTTAAGAACAAAAGAAGACAAAGGCTACACGCTCAGAGGAGAAATAAAAATGCTACTCAACCAAAATGAATCAGCGATTGTGGATTTTGACCAAGCCGTTGCGATTAATATCAAAAACCAAGAAAACTACCTCAAAAGGGGACAAGCAAAAGCAGCATTGAATCAGCACAAATCAGCCATTGCAGACTTCGACAAAGCCATCAGTATTGCCCCTGATTACAGTGCGGCTTACTATTACCGCTCGGTATCAAATGCCAAAATCGAACAACATACAGATGCGATGGCAGATTTGGATAGAGCTATTGAACTCAATCCTCAATTGAGTATCAACTATTTTGAAGACTCCGCAGACAATTTATTGGCGAGCAACAGCGATGACAGCAATGACAACAATGGCGAGTTGATGTTGGTGAGTGATAACCGCAATCCTGAATACAAATTGGCGTATTACAGCAAGGGCAATTACCAACTCTCTTTGGGCAAAGACGAACAAGCAATTGCGAGTTTTGATAAAGTGTTGGAACTCGACGATGAATATGAACAGGCATATTATGGCAAAGGCTTGGCTCATGCCAACTTGGGAAATAACCAACAAGCTATCAAAGCCTTCAAACAAGCCATCAATATTGAACCCAAATATGCGGATGCTTATTATCATTTAGGTAAAGCTTATGTGAATCAAAATGAATTTGCACTAGCATTGAAAAAGCTCAATAAAGCGATTGAAATAGACAAACGAAATCCTGAATCTTTCTATTACAGAGGATTGGTTTACAACGAGCTGCAAGAACCCAAAGCTGCAATTGAAGATTTGGGAAAAGCCATCTCATTCAACCCTCAATATGCCAAAGCCTACAATGAAAGAGGCGCAGCACATTACTCCAACAACGATTACCAAGCGGCAAAGGTGGATTTCCATATAGCCATTGCGATTGATGCCAAGAATGCTTCTACCTTCCACAATAGAGGCTTGTTGAAAACAGCAATGGGCGACTATGTGGGTGCAATAGAGGACTATGATAGAGCGATTGAATTAGAGGAGGGCTACAAGGAAGCTTATGCCAATAGAGCGAAGGTAAAAGCACTGCTAAACGACTTCAATGGCGCATTGGCGGACTTCGATATGACCCTGCAAATCGACCCACAAAATGCAATGGCTTACAAACTTAGAGGAGAAACCTATCTGCAAACAGGTGAATACCTCGCTGCTCTAAATGACTTCAATACTGCTATCAAATTGAATCCCAATGATGCTACAATACGCAATAATAGAGGGATGACACACAGTCACTTGGGAAGAGACAAAGATGCAATTGCAGATTTTGACCGTGCGCTTTCGCTCAATCCAAAACTTCATGATGTCTATGGAAACCGAGGAACAGCAAGAGCCAATTTGGGCTTCTACAATCAAGCAATTGCAGACCTTGACAAGGCGGTAGAACTGAGTTCTAATCAAAAAGAAACCTATTTGATTCGTGGAAAAGCATTGGTGCAACTCAAAAATCACAGAGATGCGCTAAAAGATTTCAGCAAGGTAATCGAACTTGATGCCAAGAATGCAAGGGCTTACTACGAAAGAGGTTTGGCGCATTTGGCAGTGAAGGATGTCGAATCGAGCTGCAAAGACTTCAAACGAGCCGAACAATTGGGCGACAGTAAAGCTACTAAGCGATTGTTGGAGAATAATTGTGGGGAGAAGTAGGAGAGGAAGTGAGAAGAGAGATGCGAGAAGTAGAAAACAATCTCGCTTCCCACAGTGAAACGGTCTTACTTCTCACAGCGAAGCGGTCTCAAAAAAACAATTTACCACTGGTTTACCTAACCGACTGCCTACACTCGAAAGGGTGTGGGCTTTTTTATTCGTGGTTTTTCATCAAAATTATTCAGCTTAGTAACGATTTTTTGCTTACATCTTATATCGCAGTCCTAATCGCAGTCCTGCCAACTTGTATTTAGCAGAAAGCGAGTAATCATCCTGCATCCAGCTATTTGGATAAATGCGAACAGTTGGATTGAGGTAAAATTCCAT
>JBMYXW010000267.1:0-5110 GCA_049608825.1 Chitinophagales bacterium | reverse complement strand
GCTGACACCTAAAGCTCTCAAAGTTTCAATATTCAAGTTTCCAACAGGTAAACCATTGTCTTTTTGAAACTGAACCAATGCTTGCTTTGTGCGTGGGCCTAATACGTTGTCAATTGGACCTGGATCGTATCCTCTTGAACGCAATGCTTGTTGTACTTCTACAATTTTCGCTTGAGTAACTTTTGCTTCACAAAGAACTTCAACCCAATCAGTAAATCCACCTGCTTTCACCAATTTACGAGTAGTAACCGTGCTGTATTCAGCAGGAATATTCACTTCGTTGGTAGTAGCAGGAGAAGCCAATACTTGCTTTGTTACATTTCTGTATTCAGCAGGTACTTCTCTTTCTTGAGTAGAAGCAGGAGATTGAACTACTGCTTTTGTGATAGTTTTGTACTGAGCAGGAATTGGAGTTTCGCTGGTGGTAGCAGGTGACTTCAATACTTGACGAGTTACTGTTTTGTACTGAGCAGGAACTTCCGTCAAACACCATACTTTACAATCTTCTGGATTTTGAGATAAGCAATTTGCACTTGCTCTACCCTTTGTCCATTTTGTAGCAGCTGGTTGAACCAAAATTTGTTCAGTAACAGTTTCGTAAGTTGGTGGAATATACTGCAAACGAGAACCTGCTTCTTTTACCAACAATTCTTCTGTAACGGTTGTAAATTGAGCAGGAACGATTTCCAATACTCGGTAAGCTTCTTTTACAAGAATTTGTTCTTGAGCTGTTTGGTAAACAGCAGGTACAACTTCAATTCTTGAAGAAGATTCTTTCAAAAGAACTTGCTCTGTTACTGTTTCATACTGATCTGGAATCAAACACTTTGCATAACATTTGCCAGGTTGTGCATTAGATGGTAAGTCGCCTTGTGCATTGGCGAAATTAGTTAGCAGCAAACAAACTGCCATACAAGAAAAAAATGAGAGTAATTGTTTGAAATTTCTCATAATCTGAAAAAAATTTAAGTTGTTAAACATATAATAGCTAAAAGAATCAAACCTAATTGTGTCAAACATTCAATGACAAAATTAAGCTTTTTTTTTATCATTTCAAGCCTTCTTAAATACTTTTTAGGCTTGCTTTATACGATTGAAAAATCATTTAGTTGTATTGAATATACAAAAGTGTCATTTTTTTGTCTTAAAAATCACATTATAAGCATTTTATATAAAAAAAAATGTTTTAGAAATTGTATTTAACTTAACTACAAATAAGTCTTTAATGAGTTAAAAGTGTAGCGAGTTTAATAAATTTTAAAATTAAAGTGCCAAATTAATAATAGCGACTTTCCTCTATTCTCATGCTTTCTTTAACTTATAGAAAGATCTCTTAAATGCTTAATATTCTCTTTGAAAAAAGTCTAAAAGGGTTCTTTGATAACCTTATGAGAAAAATTGAGCATGTAAACCAATGCTTCCCATAACAATCTCATTAAGTTTCTCAAAGAACCAAATAAACCTGTATAACTCTAAATTCGGGTAATTTATACTTTGTTATTTAGGATTGATAATAACTGACCTAACTTTGATTTTATTCAAATCATCCACACATACCTTGCATAAAATATCATGCCATTGTCATGTTTTATGAAAGAATTTCTTTAAAATACTATCTTTAAATGAATTTTTAATATGAATAAGGAGAAGTGTAGTGGGGTAAAACCATCAATTTAAAAAAAAAAGTTCTTTGATAGTTCTTATATAGAAGATTCATACGTACAAATATAAAACAAATAATTAAACAATAAAATTTAATATTGAATTTCTTTGTAACAACCATTCTATTTGAATTTTTCAAAGAACCAATTTGGGCTTTCATGGCTTTAAAGTTTTAGCCCAATCAAAAAGGGTGGATTAGTTTCTTTTGTTTTTAAGTTAAAAATATGTTGTTGAAATAATGTTAAATATTTGCTTTCACACTTTGGACTTTACTTCAATAGCATTGGTCACATTTTTTTCTTTTTAAAATACCATAGTTTTGTTAGAAAATATATACTTCTAAAGTGATTATTTGCGTTCTGTCCTTTTGACCTGCTTATGGTAGGTGAAGTCACTTTAGGGCATAAAAAAAAGCTACTTTGCATTGCACAAAGTAGCTTTTTTGTTCATTAACACTTGAAGGTCAATATTTTTTTTCTTTTTTCTTTTTCTTACCGCTTTTATCTATCCACTCTTTTTGGAGAGGAGAAACATAAAGTTGGTTAAACATTCCCCAATCATGCTCTAGATAATAGTTTTCACCAAAGAAGTGAATCAATTTATCCATTGCAATAGGGTTTTGAAAACCTTTTATTGGTTGAGGGTTTCCAGTGTTCTCATCTAAGAATACTACTGAGGGGTAACTCAATTGACCTCTTGTTAGGTATAAACTGAACATATTGTAGCCTCTTTCGACTTGAGTATGGTAATTAAACGCACGTCCTCGGAATGTAATGGTTTCGCGAGTTTCAGCGTCAAACTTAACAGGGTAGAAGTTTGCGTTGATATATTGAGCTATATGGGGGTGCATAAATGTAGCTTTTTCCATTCGCTCGCACCAAACACACCATTCGGTGTATAAATCTACGATTACTTTTTTGGGTTTGAGCTTTTGGAGTTCCATAGCTTCTTGCCATGTAAGCCAATTAATTACGTCAGGTTTGTTTGTAATTTGATGGAGATAATTCTGATATATTGTATTTTGACTAATATCAATAGTAGTTTCAGCAGTATTTACTTCAACATTACTACTTTTTGAAATTCCATCGTTTACAAGTGTGAAGGAAGAACACAATAGAAAAACCGTTAAGAAGAGGAAAATTCTTTTCATACAACAACAACATTTTGCAACTCACTAATAAAAGTGAGCTAATTTGGAGGCAAATAACAATAAATAAACTAGAAAGTAAACTTTAACGGTTGCAAGATAGTTATTTTTGATATTATCTTAAACAGAATTTTAGATAATTTTTCAAAAAAAATGTTATGAAGAAAAAAATTGTTGTAGCGATAACAGGTGCTAGTGGTGCTATTTATGCAAAAACACTATTAGAAAATCTTTTACTATATGAAAATCAAATAGAAGCAGTCGGAATTGTTTTGTCTTCTAATGCAAAAAGTGTGTGGGAATATGAATTAGGGGATACAAAGTTTGACCAATATCCTTTTGATTATTACGAGAAAAATGATTTTTATGTCCCATTTGCCTCTGGTTCGGCAAAGTATGAAGCAATGATTGTGTGTCCTTGCTCAATGGGGACGATGAGCAGAATTGCTCATGGGATTTCAAATGACTTGATTACAAGAGCCGCAGATGTGATATTGAAGGAGAGACGAAAGTTGATATTAGTAGTGAGAGATAGTCCTTATAGTTTGATTCACATCAACAATATGAAAACCATCACTGAAGCGGGAGGAATTATTTGCCCTGCAAGTCCTTCTTTTTATAGTAAACCTAGCTCATTTGAAGAATTGGCCTCAACGGTAACAAACAGAGTTTTGGATTTAGTAGGATTTCAGAACTTGGATGCTTACAGGTGGAAAGAAGATTCAGAAAGAAAAGAATAGAAATAAAAAAAGGCGAGTATCCCACAACGCACCGCTCAACTAAACCCTCCTTGCTGCGATCAAGCCCTGGGGAATTAAGTAAAGGAGCTGGTCTTGTGAGACTCGCCGGCTGCAAAGATAATACTATTTTATTATCTCGCAATATTTTTTTTATAAAGTTGTTGTTCTTTTCTGTTTTTACCTTGAAGCTGATTCAAAAGATTGATTGAACAAACTCCAATCCATTTTTTTGTAATAGTCTTCTCCAAAAAACTGCAAAACTCTATCCATCATCGAAACACTTTGAAAACCTTTGATAGGTTGTGGGTTATTAACCGTCTTATCCAAAAACACAATGGAAGGATAGGTTAATTTGCCTCTTGTTAGATAAAGGCTGAACAGGTTATACCCTTTGTTTCCATCTTGGATATAGCTAAATTTTTGTCCTTTGAAAAACACATCTTTACGAGTCTCTGCATTGAATTTCACTGCATAAAAATTCTCATTTACATACTGAACAATTGTAGGATCTTGAAAAGTTGATTTATCCATCTTCACACACCAAGTACACCAATCGGTATAAAGCTCAACCATTATTTTTCGAGGTGATTGTGCATTTTTTCTCATCGCCTCTTCCCAAGTAAGCCAATTAATGGATGTTTGGGTAGCAACACCCCCTCTTCTTTTATCAATATTGATAAGTGATTTATTAAGAATCTTTTTAGATTGATTTGCTTTTTTGTTAACCATATCCAATATAAAAGAAGGTTGGGTTTTGGTATTGTCTTTCTTAGCAACACGTTTTTTTGCCATGTATTTAGAACTTACCAACTGAAAAGAAGGGTCTTTTCTTACTGTTTTCTTTTTTGGAATATCCTTATTGATTGCCAACTGACTTTGAGGAGTCCGCTTAATAGTTGCAGTTCCAATTTCGGTTGTAGGACTGATAGAAGAAGGACGTATTTCATTCGACGAAGGACTGATAGACGGTTCTATTGTCTTGGCGATAATTTTTTGTTCAGGTTTGATTACTGTTTTTGAAGGACTAATTGTATAGTTGTTGTCATCACTATCTGGCTTTATTACAGATGTTTCTGAAGGAGCAATACTCGAAGTAGGAGCAATAACACTATTATCTTTATCATTGCCTATTTTATCGCCATCGTTTTTGATTGAAAACGACACACACATAAAATAACATATCACTACTAATATAAAAACCAAAACATTTTTTGAGACAGAACGAGCCTCTTTGGGGCCTAGGATATTAATTTGCATGGGCTTGTTTTTTGAGGGGGTTAAAATTTAAAACTGTTAGAAAACCTCTAAAATTTACGAATAATTTTGCTTGATGTATGTTAATAAACAAGCAGTTATGATAAAATATAATTCCAATTATATAGACTTTTTCCATTTAGGTTTCACAAGATGTGGGAAAGTGAAGCCCAATAAGTTAAGTCAATAATTATTTTGTTGTAATTTTACCCTCGAACAAATCAAAAGTTTATGCAGCAGAATATAGAACTTCAAAAAAATGAAGATGCTTTGAAATTGGCTACATCAAGCGTTCGAAGACATTTAG
>JBMYXW010000266.1:0-5115 GCA_049608825.1 Chitinophagales bacterium | reverse complement strand
CTTCCTTTGGTTTCTGCTTTCAGTTTTGTCCAAGCCCGCAGCCGTTGTGTTTCCAGTCGTATTGATTCTCTTAGATTATTGGCGATACGAGCAGAGTAGCAGTAAACGCAAACATTGGAATTGGCAAAAAATCATCGTTCCTAAAATTCTTTTTTTCATCGTTTCGCTCATTATGGGAATTCTCACCCTATATACTCAATCACAAAAAGCCATTGCAGACATAGATACGTTCACCTTCCTTCAAAAATTCCTATTCGTTTGTTATGGTTTTGTGATGTATATCATTAAAGCCGCTATCCCTTTCAAATTATCTGTTTTTTATCCCTATCCCGATTTGAAAGCTGCTTTACCGATGGTATTCAATGTCATGCCTATTGCAACTATGCTTATCATTGCAGCTATATGGTATTCATGGAGATATACCAAAATTGTGGTTTTGGGGATGGCATTTTTCTTGGTTAATATTGTCTTGGTTCTTCAGTTTATTTCGGTTGGGGCAGCCGTGATGGCAGACCGTTATACCTATATTCCCTACATCGGAATTTTCATCATTTTAGGCTATGGTTTTGATAGATTTATCAAACAAGCCAAAACCAAAAATGGGGTAGCCATTGCCGCAGCTTTATATATTGCAATTTTGTCTTTTTTGACTTATGAGCGCACCAAAATTTGGGACAATGATGAAATCATTTGGACAGATGCCATAGAAAAATATCCCAATTCGGTTGTTGCTTTGAACAATAGGGCTGCTTACTACAATGATGTAGAACAGGTGGACAAAGCACTGCCAGACTTCAATAGGGTACTTCAATTGAACTCCAAATACTTCAATGCTTTGGTAGGACGAAGCAGTGCTTATCGAAAAGTTGGGGAATTTGAAAAAGCATTGAAGGATGCGAAAGCAGCTCTCGAAATTGACAAAACAGACGAAAGACCTTACATCACCATGGGAGGCGTTTATTTTCAACAGCAACAATACAATGAGAGTTTGAAAAACATTGATATAGCTCTCTCTATCAACCCAAATAACACGGACGGAATCTTGAACAAAGGAATTCTTTTGAGTATTGAAGGTAACTTCAAAGCTTCTATTCCACTTTTCACACAGCACACGCAGCTTCGTCCCGATGATACAAGAGCCTATTTTTATAGAGGAATTTCCTATTATAATTTGCAGCAAAATCAAGTAGCCATCAAAGACTTCAATAAGGCATTACAACTAGAGCCTCAAAACGCACAAGCTTATGTGAAACGTTCAGAAACCTACCTTCAAATGGGCAATAAGGCGCAAGCATTGAAGGATGCAAAAAAAGCGCAGTCTTTGGGGGTGAATATTTCACAAGAATATCTGCAAAACCTTCAATGAAAATTCATACTTCATTCATTCCCTATATCATGAAACCTACACTTCGTAGTTCTAAACATAAAATTATCTGTGCAATCTAAAATATCTGCAAAATCTGTGATAAAGTTAACAAAAAAAAAAAAGCACCTGATTGCCAAATGCTTGTTTTTAAATTTTGTCAGTTCAAATAAAACGAGAAAGTTTTACTGCTGAATTTGAGTTTGTACTTTGAATTTGAATTTCTTCTACTCTTTCCCATTCAATTCTTCAATCACAATCGCCTCAGATTCACCATTGCTTTCATGTTTTCCATTACCATTTTTATTGGCAGCAATCCCATTAGACGATTTCTTACCCAAATAATTCGGCAATTCCATTCCTGCCATTTTGAACAATTCTTCCAAAGGAGGAACAGACTTGTACATCCCCGACAAGAAATTAGCCGTAGAAGAACCTGCGCCCTGACCATTGCCATTTGCGCCA
Organism: Chitinophagales bacterium; assembly: GCA_049608825.1. Classification (GTDB taxonomy): domain Bacteria; phylum Bacteroidota; class Bacteroidia; order Chitinophagales; family UBA2359; genus JAUHXA01. The sequence goes on along the minus strand of JBMYXW010000266.1, from coordinate 3,287 downwards.
CTGTCCCAAACGGTAACTTTGTCAATTTTCAAATTCTTGATGGCATCTACTTGGGTTTTCACCAATTCTGGTAATTGGTCGGCAATCAACATCATAACTGCCTCTTGTGTATCACCATTCGCTGCATCAATCAATTTTTGGAAACCATCTGCTTGCTTGCTCAAAAGCTCAAAATTACCCTGTGCTTCCGCTTGCATTTTGAAGAGAATCGCATCCGCTTCCCCACGAGCTTTGCGGCGAATTTTTTCCGCTTCTGCCTCCGCATCAATTTCCACCTTCAATTTATCTACTTCCGCAGCCACCATGACATCCGCCATTTGAGTTGCCTTCTCTTTTTGCGCTCTCGCTTCCTCCGCTTGTTTTTCAGCCAAGTACGACTCCTCCAATGCTTTCGCTTTTTGTACATTCTCAGCCGCTAAGGCAATTCTATTGGCTTCTGCTTCTTTCTCCAAGCGTTTTGCATTTGATTCCGCTACTTGGATTTTTGCCACGTTCTCACCATCGACTGCATTTGCATTGGCAGCCGAAACTTTTATTCTTTCCACTTTGAGTGCTTCCGCTTCCCCTGCCTTTGCAGTCGAGTTGGCTTCTGCCACACGAATACGACGCTCACGCAAAGCTTCTGCTTCACCAATAGAACCATCTCTTTCTCGTTCTGCTACTGATTTACGAGCGTCATTCACAGCCTTTGCAGCCGCTTCCTTACCCAATGCTTCAATATAGCCCGACTCATCACGAATATCGGTGATGTTCACGTTAATTAGTTTCAAACCGATTTTCCGCAACTCCGACTCCACATTTGAAGCAATGTTGGTCAAGAATTTGTCACGATCAGAGTTGATTTCTTCGATATCCATTGTTGCCACGACCAAACGCAATTGACCTACAATAATGTCACGGGCCAATTCTTGAATGTGTGCAGATTGAAGTCCCAAAAGACGTTCAGCTGCATTCGTCATGACTACAGGATTGGTCGAAATACCAATGGTAAATCGAGAAGGCACATCCACACGAATGTTTTGCCGACTCAAAGCATTGGTCAAATTGACATCAATAGACATCGGCACAAGGTCAAGGAATTGATAGTCTTGAATAACGGGCCATACAAAAGCAGCTCCACCATGAATACATCTTGCAGAATTGGTTAAGCCATCAGAATTACTTCCTACTTTACCATACACTACCAAGATTTTGTCAGAAGGACAGCGTTTGTACCGTTTGATGGCTACCGAAAGGAAAAACAGAATAACCGCAATAGAGGCTACTATAATCATCATTATAGGATCTTGCATTTCATTGATTTTTTAGGTTATTTAATTATATTATTAATTGTAGTATTCATTAACTGTAAACCAATCTTACTCAATTCACGATTGATGTTTAATTCCAAAGTAGGTATAAGGTTCTCGTTATTCATTCTAAGTTCTGATGAAGGTAGCATAGCTATCAAAATACGAACTTGACCTACAATTATATCACTGGCTAACTCTTTAATATGTTGAGATTGAAGTCCCAAAAGACGTTCTGCAGCATTATTCATCATTTGAGGGTCTGTTGAAATAGCAGCTGAAAATTTTGAAATTATATTTATTGATATATCATCTTTACTTAGTGCATTTGGTAAATGAACTTCAATTTGTAAAGGGTTTATGTCAAGAAATTCATAATCTTGGACAATTGGATAAACAAATACATTTTTGCCATGATAACACTTTGCTCCACTTTCTTTACCCGAAGCACCTTCTACTAACTTTCCATATACTACCAAAATTTTATTGGGAGGGCAACGAACATAGTTTTTATTGGCGTTGTATGCCATAAAAAAGAATGCTGCTATATAGAATACAAAAATGAATGTTAGGCTTTCCATAAATTTCCCTAAAGGTTTGCAAATGAACGGGTACTGTTTTCTCTAAAAGCAGTCACCAACAACAAACCATCCTTCAATACTTCCAATACCAATACTTTTGAACCAGTTGAAAGTACGCTTTCGTCATCTGTAATGGCATCAAATTCTTCAATTCGACCTTGAATAGCCATTTGTATTTGACCTTGACCTTTTTTATCCGCAGGAATGGGAATATATACTTCTGCAATTTGGCTCACCGCATTGTTCAAATCAATGTTACCGCTTTGAACCATTTTGGTAATGCTCCAAAATATAGAAGCGACAATGGCAGAAATAATCACCCCCAAAATCACTGCTGCTATAAATACTACTGGATCACTCATACCTGCTCGGCTAAATGCGATTCCTGCCCAGCTAAATATGGTAAAGAAAATGATGGTATTGCGAACAGTGAAAATCCGAATCCCACTGATAGCTACCTCAGCAGCATCTACACTTCCGTCTAAATCAACATCGACATCTAAGTCAACATCGTGATCTGCATCCATACCTATAAAAGTAAGGACAACTTGCACTAAAAAAATGATGGTGAAAGGAATAGAAATGTACCAATAAAGTTTTTCGGGGTAAGAAATGGCTTCCCACCATATATTGAAGTCTGACATAATTGGGTTGTTGTTTTATAGTTTGTATTGTGTCTAACAAACAAAGAGAGGGGTTTAGTTCCCTATATTGAACGATTAAGATACGATTTTTTGGTGAGATATGAAAATATTTTTGGTTTTGGGGTTAAGCCATTCAACAATAAAGCCATTCAGCACTAGAAACATCATAGCTCCCTTAACTCCTTTACACTCGCTCCAATCAAAGCCGTTGTAGCTGCAGCCACTGCAATGATTCCATAAATCACATTAATCGGAACAATTGCAGCAGCAATGCCCGTCAATGCAATGGAAATAGCAGTGATTCCTTGTACACAAACGCCAATCATACTAAAGACTCGTCCTTGCATTTCACTTGGTACAATCTGCAAAATAATCGTTGGTCGAGTCACAATAATCATCGGAATAGCCAAGCAGTGAATCACCAAGGTCAAAAACATTCCTTCAAAACTCGTCACCCACAACAGTGGTAAAAAAGTAATGCCATCTAAAGCAATCCCCCACAAAAGAATCCGACTCTTTCTGAAAAATTTGCTGTAATAATTCAACAACAATGTTCCCAAAACCATCCCAACCCCATAAGCAATTTGCACAAAAGCATAACTCTCTACTCCTTCCTTCAATATCTCTCGTACAAAAATCGGCGCACCAATCACCGCAGGTCCCATCAAAAAGAAATTGTTGGAAATCGTCATAAAGACCAAAGCCAACAAACGCTTATCGCCTTTCACATATTCCAACCCTTCTTTCATGTCTTGAAGGCTTTCCGCAATAAT
>JBMYXW010000265.1:2449-5119 GCA_049608825.1 Chitinophagales bacterium | reverse complement strand
AAATTCGACAGCCACTTTTGACCACAACCGATACGAATAGTTACCGCTTGATTCATGGCGAAAATGATGGTTTGCCGAGCTTTATAGCAGATGTATATGCGGATGTTTTGGTCGTGAAATTGTATGCTGCAATATGGCTACCTTATTTAAAAACAATGCTTCCCATACTTCAATCTTTGACTCGCTGCAAAGTCATTGTGCTCCGCCTCAGTCGTTCCCTTCAAAATTTGACCGAAGAACTACAAGGTTTGCAGGATGGACAAGTGCTGTATGGAACATTGCAGCAAGAGGAAGTTATTTTCAAAGAGCATGGACTTCAATTTTCTGCCAACGTAGTGAAAGGACACAAAACAGGCTATTTTCTCGATCACCGCCACAACCGCTTCAAGATTGGCAAAATGGCAAAAGATAAAAAAGTATTGGATGTATTTGCCTATGCAGGGGGATTTTCGGTTCACGCATTGGGAGGCGAAGCCATTGAAGTAGTGAGCTTAGACATCAGCAAACAAGCTTTGGAAATGGCAAAAAAAAATGTGGCTCTCAATACTCAATTAGATGCTTCAAAGCATAAAACCATTGCAGCAGATGCCTTTGAAGGGCTGCAAAAGCTACACCAACAAAAACGTTTTTTTGACGTAGTAATAGTAGATCCACCTTCTTTCGCCAAGCGAGACAGTGAACGAAAAAGAGCATTGTACAAATATGCTCAACTTTGTCAACTCGCCATTCCTCTTGTCGAAAAAGGAGGCACCTTATTGATGGCATCTTGTTCAAGTCGGGTCAGTGCGGACGATTTTTTTGAAGTCATTCTACAAACACTAAAATCTTCTCAAAGGCGATTTCGAGAGTTGGAGCGGAGTTTTCACGATGTAGATCATCCGATTGGGTTTGAAGAAGGGAAGTATTTGAAGGCGGTTTATTTTAGAATGTAAATTGAATGTAGTAGTTTTGCTATCATCAATAATGAGTTTGAAGTATGCGTATCAACAAATTAGTAATCGAAAATTTTAAGGGCTTCAAAGGAAGGCATGAAATCAATTTTTTAAGTGACAAAAAAAATGTAATTATTGGAACAAATGGAGCAGGGAAAACTTCTATACTGGATAGTCTGGCTATTTTGATGCAGACAATTGCATCTCAACTTAAATCTTTCCCTACTAGCAAACGCATAGCTTTTTCTAATCGGGAAATATTTGTAGAAGCAACAAATACAATTATAGAAGGTCAATTTTCTCGAAAAAAAAATAATAATATAAAAGGAACTTTTTTTGCAAAACAAAAACTAAACAATCATCCTGTTTACAATTCTCAAAAAGGACTCGAATTAATTGATTCTATTAAAAAAAACATTGGAGATATAAGTAATGGAATTATCCCATTTTTGGCATATTATCAAACAGAAAGAAAGTTAGAAGGTGAAGGATTGGATAGTTACACAGTGAAGTTAAGAATAGAAAATAATAGAAATCAAGTATACAGTTACCAATCATTTGATACTATAGTTGATTATAACTCTATGTTAAACTGGTATTTACAACAAATAAATATCCAAAATAATGAAAAGGTTAAAAAGAAAGATTTGAGCTATGAGCTACCTGCAATTACTTCTTTTTCTACTTCAATAAATAAGTTTATAAATGCTTTAGAAGATTCTAAACTTTCAAGTTTGTCGTTAGATGTAAGTAAATATGGCTCATACCAAACAATAATTCTTGATAAAGGCGATGTGAAATTAGAGTTTCCACAATTATCAGCAGGAGAAAAAATGTTGATTGGATTGGTTTTAGACATGGCATACAAAATGTCCATTGCCAATCCCAAAATGGACAATCCACTTTTGACAGACGGTATTGTTTTGATAGATGAAATAGAACTTCACCTACACCCCAAATGGCAAATGACCGTTTTAGATGCACTCTCAACTGTTTTTCCAAATATTCAATTTATTGTTTCTACCCATTCACCACTGGTTATCAATCATGTTTTAAATGAACAGTTGATTGTTTTGAACGATTCCAATATCCTACAAGGCTCTGCCATTCACAATACATACGGGCAAGATGTCAATTCGATTGTTGAAGATTTGATGGGAGGATTGGATAGACCCAGAGAAATCAAATCAAGGATTGAGGAAATAGATAATATCTTGGCAGAGGAAGAAATTGACACTCGTTTGGCAAGAAAAAAACTGGAAGAATTGAGGCGTACCATTGACCCAAATGATTACGATATTGTCAGATTGGAAACCTTGATAACGATAGAGGAGGACGAGGATGAAATGGATTAAAAAGGGAAAAGAACCTACTCAATTGAAGGAATACCGCAATTCTGGTGGAGAATGGGATGATTTTTCATTGGAAAAAGGAAAAGAGGAATTGAAAGACCAATTGTTGACAGAACAAAAATCTTTGTGTGCCTACTGTATGGGAGCTATTCGTAGCAATACAATGAAGGTGGAACACTGGCATCCAAGAGCGATTTACCCAAACAAAAAATTGGATTACAAAAATTTACTGGCAGTTTGTCAAGGCTGTTATGGAAGCGGAACAACTCAACAACAACACTGCGATACAAGTAAAGGAGATAGGATAGTTGAAATAAATCCACAAGAAAAAAATCATATAAATGCCTTATCTTACAAAAATAATGGAGAAATTTACTCTACAATAG
>JBMYXW010000265.1:0-2439 GCA_049608825.1 Chitinophagales bacterium | reverse complement strand
CCAAGAAGATATTAACAGTGTATTGAATTTAAATATCCGCCCATTACTCAAAAACAGAAAGCAACTTTTGGACACTTTGAGAATAGCTTTGAAGCAAAAATATGGGAAAAAGAAAGCCAACTACTCAAAAGAATTGAAGAAATGGCAAAACTACGACAAGCCTTACTGTATGATAGCAGTACAGTATTTTGAAAAGAAAATTAAACAAAACAAATAATAACCAGTTTTTCCAACCACATAAAATCCAAGTCCCCCCTTTTTGCGTAGGTAATTATGGAATACCATGTATTTTGTACTCAAATTCCTAAAACCAAATATTTAAATTTTCTATGAAAAAGATTTTTTTACTCCTATCCCTGCTTTTTCTAAGCGGGTCATTTCTTATAGTGGAAGCAGCACACTTATCCAGTACGTTGCAGTTTACTGCCCGTATGAATGGCGGTCACGAAGTTCCTCCTGTCATGACAGATGCAGAAGGTTTGGGCGTTTTTACTTTGAGTGAAGACAAATCTACCCTCGACATCAACATAAGTGTGAGTGGGCTGAGTGGCGAAGTTACTGGTATTCACCTTCACGAAGGCGAAGCTGGTGCAAATGGCGATGTAGTCTTTAATCTAAGTGATGCTATCAATGGCAATCGAATCAAAACTCGTTTGACCAATCTAACAGCCGACCAAGTAGCCACATTTATCAGTGGTGGTTATTACCTCAATGTACATACAGATGCCAATCCTGCGGGCGAAATCAGAGCGCAAGTCATTTTGGAATCTGATTTTCGATATACTGCAATGTTGAGTGGCGAACAGGAAGTTCCTGCTGTGATGACCGATGCTTATGGCTTGGGTGTATTCAACCTTTCCAAAAGTGGTTATAAATTGCAGATTCAAGTAGTTGTACAAGGTTTGAGTGGTGCTATTACTGGTGCTCACTTTCACCAAGAAACGACTGGCGTAAATGGTGATGTAGTCGAAAATTTGACCGACTTTGTAAATGGAAATACCATTACAGCTACGGTTGATCCTGCAGCTTATTTAGACGCTTTGAAGGCAGGCAATATTTACCTCAATATCCATACAGATGCCAATGTTGGCGGAGAGATTCGTGGACAGGTTATGTTGGACGATGTATTGTATTTTGATTCTGCTTTGGATGGTGGACAAGAAAACCCACCTGTAATGACAGGCGCATCAGGTGTCGCCAAAATAAATGTTAGCAATACAATGGATGAAATCAGCTACAATATTGTAGTAGATGGACTGAGTGGTGCAATTACTGGTGCTCACTTTCACACAGGCACTGTCGGCAACAATGGCGATGTATTGATGAATTTGTCTGATGACATTGACGGCAACCAAATTATGGGAAGCCAAGCTTTGAGCCAAGACTTATTGAATAGAATGTTGTCGGGTGGGATTTATCTCAACATTCATACAGAAGCTAATCCTGCGGGTGAAATTCGTGGGCAGGTTTACCGATTGGCAAGAGAAGGTTACTTGTACGACTTTAGTGGTGGACAAGAAGTTCCTGCTGTTGAAAGTACAGGTACAGGTGTGGGGATGGCTTCTATTGATAGAGACCAAAGCAATACACATTTTATGTTGGTGGTAAGTGGCACATCTGCACCTATTGATGCAGGTCATTTCCATGAAGCTCGACCAGGAGCGAATGGCGATGTCGTGTTTAATTTGAGTCCTTTCTTCAATGCTGTTGGTGGAGCTTATGGTTACTGGACAGAAAATGATATGGACCCTTTTAATAACCATGCTGCTAAATTCCGAAACAACAGCATTTATGTAAATATTCATACAGCAACTTTCCCAAGTGGAGAAGTGAGAGGAAATGTAGTTCGTGGCAGTGAGCTTTTAGAAGACTTGCCTACTGACCCGATGTTTAGTGCTGATTTATTGATTGCAGGTAAATTAACTGGTGGTGCGGAAGTTCCTCCTGTTATGACCGATGCTATTGGTGTAACATCTTTCTTATTGAACGATACGCAAGATGCTATTGAAGTGAATGTAAGCGTCAATGGATTGAGTGGCCCTATCACAGGAATTCACGTACACGAAGGAGCGGTTGGAGAAAATGGTGACGTTGTGTTTAATCTAAGCGATTTTATCAACGGCAATCGTGTCAGCATTACTTTGACAGGATTCACGTCTGAGCAATTGGGCAAATTCTTGACAGGTGCTTATTACCTCAATGTACACACAGATGCCAATCCTGGTGGAGAAATTCGCACACAATTGGTATTGGAATCAGAAATTACCTACCATGCGGATTTGACAGGTGGACAAGAAAACCCTCCTGTAATGACCGACGCTTATGGTTTGGCTACCTTCAATTATACACCGAATGTGAACCAATTGGAAGTAAATGTATTGGTTCAAAACCTAAGTGGGCCAATCACTGGCGCACACTTGCATGTAGGTGCAGTAGGCG
>JBMYXW010000264.1:0-5135 GCA_049608825.1 Chitinophagales bacterium | reverse complement strand
ATATTAAGTCTTATCTTTGTTGTAACAAAAAAACTGATTAATGTTACATTAATATATTTAATCACCCATTTAAAACACAAAAGGTATGATTTTAGATAAAGAAGCTAAAAATTTTAAGAGTTATACAACTAAAACCTTTATTTCATTAAAACAGTTAATGAAGTTACTTGAAAAAAGAAAAGCATTTAGGAACGATTTGATTAAAATCTTTAAAATTGAAGAGAACCAAACCGAAATAATTAAAGTAGGAAATGCGAAACAGCTAGTAGATTCGTTATTTCTACTTGATAATCAATGCGAAAAAATAGACATTGATGTAAAGGTCAAGAATATTTATATAAAGAGAATGCTAGAAGATGAAAAAGCTTTATTTGATATATTTGAAGTTTCTGATGACTTTATATTGAAGGAAAATAAATCTGATTTGCTTACTGCCGAAACAAGATATTCTGCCAAAAATGATATTTTGGACTATTATAATTTTAGCAAATTCGCTAATTATTGTAGAGATAAAGAGTTTGAGGATTTAATTAACACTATTAGAGATTATTTGAGAAAGAAGAATTCTGATAATAAGGATAAAATAAAACTAAGGTTGCTATTTAAGAATGATGATAGAAAGTTTTTTTTGCGAGCTATGACATCTAGTGAGGTGTATAAAGATTTTGGTATAAATTTTTCTGTTTTTGTTGCCTTAATAACATTGGGAAGATACGTTGATAGTTCTCAAAATGAAATTTATATAGATAATTTTGTAGCAGATGACTCCAATATATATGTTTCATTTAGTCTAACAAACAAGATTCAAGTCGATAAAAATACATCACTTACTGTTAGCATTATATTGGAAAATAATGAAATAAAAAGAGGGGCTGTTTCTTTCAATGGCGTTTTTAAATTGCAATTTATTGATAGTGAACAAGAAAGTGCAATATATCTAAAACCTAAAGGAATCAAACGAGAGAACTCTTATCCAGTAGATTTACTGAATTATCCTCACAAAGGAAGTGTTGAAAAGGTTTTTGAAAAAATTGAAGACCTTCCAAAATTCATAGAACTCTTTATTAAACAAGTACATGAGGATGCCCCAAAAATAGCCGCAATTCAAAATCCAGATGACGTAAGAAAATTGATAAGTAATAAAGTAAAATTCTCTAAAAAACCTGAATTCAAAGAATATAAAGATAAGGTATTCAAAAAATTAATGAGTATGACTGTTGATAACACCTTCAAGTTATTTGAACTTTTAAGGCAAGTAGAAGAATTATTTGAACATGAGGATGTTATTTCAAGAGATTTTTGGAGAACTAAACTATACGAAGCATTAATAGAAAAAAAATAATTTGATAAAAAAATATCACAAAAGCCATTGAAGCCCCCACTTCAATGGCTTTTCCATTTCAAATTCACCACGACACCCCTACTACCCCCACCAAAACCCCAAAAAACACTCAAAAACTTCCCCCTTTCACTCTATATTGGGACTTCAAAAAGTACAAAACCAAAAAAACGTCCACTTATATGACTTTCCAACACATCAAAACCCTTTTTCTCCTACTCCTATCCCTTCAAATCCTCACCGCCCAAAACACCCCCATAGGAAGCGGCAGCTACACCACCCAATTCCCAGGAACAGACGAAGCAGGTAGAAACGGCTATCCATCAGGTTCACCCATCACCACAGGCATTGCAGCCACCAAACCCGCACCGACCAACGATTGGTGGTCCTCCAAAATCAAAAACAACCACGCCGACAACCTATTCAACTATCCCTACACACTCAAAACCATCAACCAAGGGCTCATCACCGCTTACATACCGTGGGGAGTCATTGGCGATGCCCAACCCATCACCGTAGGCGTGACAGGTTTGAATGCCAACGCAGCCAAAGTAGCGGATTTTTCGGATTGGACAGTCACGATGGATTGGAGCAGTTCCGACCACAATTTTCAAGCAATCGCAGGCATTGGGATGCCCTTTTTGTACTTCGCCAAAGCCCAAAACGATGTCGCCCAAAACGATGTCGCCCAAATCACCGTAGCATCGGGTTCGGTCACGATTGCCGACGAAATGTTGGTGATTACAGACGCAATCCACGGAGCTGATTTTGCAGTCTATGCACCGATGGGCAGCACTTGGACCCAAAGCGGCAACAACTATACTTCCACGCTCAATGGCGAAAACTATTGGTCGATGGTATTTTTGCCCCAAAGTGCTTCGAGCGTCAATGCTGTTGCAGCCGAATACCAACAATATGCCTACGTTTTTCCGACAAACACCACAACCACTTGGAATTACGACGAAAGCACTTCCATTGTCCGAACCGATTTTGTGGTCGAAACAGAAGTCAAAGAAGGCAGCAACAACAAAATGTTGATGGGTTTGCTGCCCCACCAATGGGCAAATTTGGCGGCAGATTCGCCCACTCCAAGCGGCTATTCTTACCCCACCGTTCGGGGCGAAATGAAAACCTTGGAGGGAAACAGTTTTAGTGTTGAAAACACTTTTTATGGCATTTTGCCCACCCTGCCTTATGTCGACAATTACAGCGAAGGCTTGATTCAAACGGCTCGCATTGCAGACTTGATGGGCAACACCACTGCAAGGGATAAAATGGTGGAAACGGTCAAAGAACGATTGGAGGATTGGCTCGATGCCAACGCTGGCGAAGTTGCTTTTTTGTTTTATAGCAATTGGGTTTAAATTGGGATATAAGTTTTTTTATTAGAAAGAAAAAAGTTTTAAAAAAAACTAATTCAATATATTTTTTGTCAAAAAAATCTTATCTTTATAGAAAATAAAATCAACATTTAAATGTTTGGCAAGAAATCCAATATCCGCAAAGTAGCCCATAAATTTAGACTTTATGAAAGTAAGTCTAAATGCAGGGTGGTTGATTCCATTTTGTTCACGATGGGCAAAATGTGGAACTTTGGGTTGGCAGCCATTAAAGAACACTACAAACAGACTGGCAAGTATCTTTCATCAAAAAAGGTCTATGCTTTAATGAAAATAGAGAGAGATTCAAATCCTTACTGGCAATTGATAGGCACACAATCTATGCAAGAAATTGTGCAAAGATTAGATGCTTCTTATCAACGATTTTTTCAAAAAGTTCAAAAACGTCCACCGAAGTTTAAGTCCTCTAAGCGTTTTACTTCTATTGTGTTCAAACAAACCTCCTACAAAGTACAGAACAATATAATTACCTTATTATTGGGCAAAGGCAGAGCAAAAAAACACAAACAGTTCAAATTTATCAATTCAAGGAATAGAGACTACCAACGGAAATCATGCAAGGAAGCCAATTTTTACAACCTAAGAATCAAACGAGATTCACAAGATAGGTATTGGGCAATCTTTACCATTGTTGAACCAAAACAAACCTATAAGACACGAAAAACAAGGGGTGCAATAGGAGGCGATTTTGGTCTGAAGAAGTATCTAACGGCTTTTAATGGTAAAGATTTTCCGAAAGTTGAAAATCCACAGTTTTTGAAACAAGACCTCCAACTACTACAACAAAAGAGTAAAGTTTTTTCTCGCAAAAAGAAAGGCTCAAACAATCGAAAAAAAGCATTGAAGGAATTATTGAAAGTTCATCGAAATATTACTAATAAGCGTAATGACTGGCAATGGAATTTGGCTCATAAGCTGTGTCAGAGATTCAAATTCATTGGTATAGAAGATTTGAATATCCAAGCAATGCAACGAATATGGGGCCGAAAGATATCCGACCTTGCTCACAGCGAGTTTATTAACAAATTGAAACATGTTGCTCGTAAGTATGGAACTGTGATACAAGAAGTAGATAGGTTTTTTGCCTCCTCCAAAACATGTTGCAACTGTGGATATAGGAAGGCAATATTGTCATTAAAAGAACGTATTTTTGATTGTAGCAATTGCGGAAAAAGGATGGACAGAGACAAGAATGCAGCCGTTAATATCTTAAAAGAAGCCGTGAAATTATATTCCCAATAAACCAAAGAAATCAGGACAGGGAATTGTCCTGTGTGGAGGCGGTGTAAGAGTTGGCTTAGTTCATCCTACTGCCTATGAAGCAGAATCCCAATGCTTTCGCTTTGGGAGTATTTCAATCCCAACCCATCGCAAGCGCAGGCGAAAACCGCTTGGTGATACTGCCCGAAACCACTGCAATCTTGGACGGAAACAACAGCAGCGACCCTTTCGGTGGAGATTTGACCTACAATTGGACACAAATTTATGGTCCCTCCAATGTGGTCATTTCCGATGCTCAAGCAGCCCAACCTATGATAAGTGGCTTGTTATAAGGTGTTTATTTGATGGAATTGGAGGTCAGTAATGGCTCTTATTCTGATACGGACGAAATGTACATCATTTTGAGCAGCGACTCCAATGTTGCCCCACAAGTCGCCATCGCTACTCCATCGGACGATGCAGAATACCTCGCTGGCACAAACGTCACCATCACTGCAACGGCTTCCGATTTGGGGGGAGCAATCGAAAGAGTGGAATTTTTGTTGGACAACGAACTCATCGGCACCGCAACTACCTCGCCCTACACCATGACTTGGGCGGCAAAAATCGGTGAATACAATCTCACCGCCATCGCCTACGACAACGAAGGCACATCAAGCACCTCACAAACGGTTCGCATAGTGGTCAATCCTGCTCCTGCTTGCAGCGGCACTTCCCACAATGGCGATTTTGACTACCTGTTTTCGGAGGATGACAGCAACCCGACCTTGACTTTCATTCCCTCCAATTCAAACATTGGCAGCCCGACTTGCATCCTCTACTACGGCACAAATGCGGGCAGTTTGCCAGGCTATGGCGTGACTGCAAATGTGCCTTTCCGACTGACCGCAAACGAAGGCGAAACCATCCATTTCTACTATACCTACTCTTATCCTGGTGAGGTGGAACGCAACAATTCGCAAAACAAAAACAGCTATGTGATAGGTACTTGTCTGTCCGTAGGCATTGATTCTCCTGCTCCAAATCTTTCTTTGGATATTCGCTATTATCCGAATCCTGTAAGGCATACTTTGACTTTGGAATTGCCTGCTACGGAAGGTGAAAATGAGGTGGTGGTGTATGATTTGGCGGGGAAGAAGGTGGCGGAGTTTTTTGGGGTTTTGGAGGGGAAATTG
>JBMYXW010000263.1:0-5144 GCA_049608825.1 Chitinophagales bacterium | reverse complement strand
TGAAGGGCAAATATACTATGTTCAACTGTTGTCGAGGTTTTCAACCGTCGACAAAGTTTTCTCTATCTTGGTTTATTGGTCATTTCGTAGGAATCTCGTTGGGTGGAGTCTCTAAATTGGGAAAAAGGAACGTAGTAAAAACTTTGACAACGGTTGAAAACCTTGTCAACAGTTGAAACGGTATCGCCCACTAAAATAATCCTGTATCAGTTGTAGCGTTTTTCTAAACCTTCAATCAAATCATTGCGGTCTTCTTTCGTTGTGTTTAAAGTTTCTTGTTTAGAAAGAATTGAAGAAATATAAAATCGTAATAGAAAAATACCTATAAAAACAACAGCTATAAAATGTCCAAAATAATCCCCTAATTTATCACGAAACATTTCCTCTGCTTCATCTGAAATCATATTGATTAACAAACTTGATGCAAAGACAAATATCAAGATGTCTATTCCTTGTAAAATCCATGAAGGTTTCCGTTTTTTATTGTTTGCCATTTTTAGTTTACTCTATTGAAGGAATGGAAGTAATCTCAAAACCGACAGTAAGATGTCACCTTTTTCATACTTCAAAAGATTACACCTTACTGTCTCAAAGTGTACTCTATTGAAGGAAAGATAAGGTTTTTTAGGGAAGTGTAGATGTATTGACAACAAGTAAAGATGGAAAATTAGTTCCATGAGCCGAGAATACAAAAGTTTTAAAAACTTTTGTATTCTGTATTTTTTCTAAAATCTCATCCCAAAAGAGAGCGGTTTTCGTTCCAAAAACCTTATTTTTAGAAAAACCTTTCAAAAATGAGCAAAAAAGACAAACACACCAGCAAAAGTTTTGAAAGTTGGACACAAGTAGAAGTCGAAAAACAGTTCAACGTGAAGTGGGAATTGACCCATCCAGTTTTAAATGCATGGTTGGAGGCAGAAGAACCTATTACAGATTTTGAAAACCAAGCACTGGATAGATTGCGACAAAAGGCATTTGTATATGTCAGAGCTTGGAATGAAACAGAATTGACCGCCAAATTAATTTCGGCTATTTTTGATTTGGTAGATTTTGACCAAATTAAATATTCGCTATTTTTAGAACGTCCTATATCTGGAACTATCAATGATATTTCAATACATGGAAAAGCGGATATGATTATTGCCACAGGAAGAGACGTACCTGAAAGCCCTTATTACTTTCTTCAGGAATTTAAGAAGGAAAATGCAAACAGTGGAGACCCTGTTGCCCAAATGCTCTTGGCAATGTTGCTGGCTCAACAGCAAAATGACAATTCAACGCCTTTGTATGGCAGTTACATCAACGGAAGAATGTGGTTTTTTTCGGTATTGGTAGGCAACACATACAGCTTGAGCGATAGTTATATTGTTACACACAAAGATGATTTGCAAAGAATTCTGCGAATGTTGAAAAGATTGAAGAAACGGATTGAGGCAAGTTTGAAGGTTTAGGAATTTTAAACCTCCAAAAACCCCTTCAACACCTCCTCTCCCACTTTGCCCGACTTCTCAGGGTGAAATTGCGTAGCAAAAAAATTATCCTTGCGAATAGCCGCACTAAAAGGAGTGATGTAATCACATTCTGCAATCGTATATTCTCCCTTTTCGACATAATAACTATGCACAAAATACACATATTCCGACTCCAATTCGGGCTTGAATAACGGGTTTTGAAGCCCATAAATGCTATTCCATCCAACATGCGGCACCTTCAATTTTGGCTCAAATTTGACCACTTTCTGTGGAAACACGCCTAAACATTGAGTGTCGTTTTCCTCCGAATAATCGCACAACAATTGCATTCCCAAACAAATCCCCAAAACAGGCTGCTTCAAATCGGGAATCAACTTATCCAATCCTTTCGCTCGGAGGTTTTGCATCGTCGTACTTGCTTCTCCCACTCCAGGGAAAATCACCTTGTCCGATGCTCGAATCACCTCCAGATTATCCGTCAAAGTCGCCTCTACGCCCAATCGCTCCATCGCAAATAGGACAGATTGTACGTTTCCAGCATTGTAGTTGATGATGGTTAGCATTTTTTTTTTTGTGTTTAGGTATTCGTGTTGATTGAAGTACGATTACATGATTTTTGACCTTTGATTTTCAAAATATCAACTCAGCCTTTACCACCTTTAAGCCATCGTGAAACAACGGTAGTCTTCAAGACTACCGTTGTTTATTGAGTGATATTATCAAAAATCATGTAATCCTAAATCCACCCACCCAAAATGCACAGATTTATGAAGTACGATTACATGATTTTTGACCTTTGATTTTCAAAACACCATTTCAACTTCAAGCCTCATTCCGTCAGTCGTTTATCGTCCACCGTCAATCGTCACAAAACTCCTTTCGTACTCGGCAAATCATCCGTTCCATCCTTTTGCACAGCCATTTTAATCGCCTTCGCAAAAGCCTTAAAAGTTGCCTCAATTTTGTGGTGTTCGTTTTTTCCTTCTACTTTGACATTCAAATTACATTGAGAACTATCACTAAACGACTTGAAAAAATGCTCAAACATTTCGGTCGGCATTCCACCCACTTTCTCTCTATGATATTCTGCCTGCCACACCAGCCACGGACGACCGCTAAAATCAATCGCTACCTGCGCCAAAGCCTCATCCATCGGCAGCAAAAAATGACCATATCGGTTAATGCCACGTTTGTCACCCAAAGCTTCCCGAAAAGCTTGTCCAATCGCAATCCCCACATCCTCAATCGTATGGTGTTCGTCAATGTGTAAGTCCCCTGTTCCTTTGACCGTCAAATTGCAGCCACTGTGTTTTGCCAATTGGTCAAGAATATGGTCAAAAAAACCAATCCCTGTATCATTCTCTCCCTTACCATTTCCGTCCAACTCCAAGCCAATCGCAATATCCGTTTCGTTGGTTTTTCGGTGAACAGTGGCTTTTCTTTCCTGCGAAGTTTGGCTATTCAAAAACTGGTAGATTTCCTTCCAACCGCCCACTGTTGCCACACAAGTTTCGGTGAGTTCCTTTGATTGCAGGGTTAGCTCTCCTTCAAATTCACTCATATCACTTATCCAAATACCCTTCGCCCCCAAGTTTTTTGCCAACTCGATGTCACTCAATCGGTCGCCTATCACAAAAGAATTTGCCAAATCATATTCCTTACTGTTCATATAAGCGGTCAACAAACCTGTTCTTGGCTTTCGGGTGGGCGCATTGTCTTCTGGAAACGAACGGTCTATCAACACCTCCTTGAAGTAAATCCCTTCGCTGGTTAAAGCCTTCATCATTTTATTGTGAGCAGGCCAAAAAGTATCTTCCGAAAAACTCTCTGTTCCCAAACCATCTTGATTCGTCACCATCACCAATTCATAATCCATCTCCTCCACTATTCTTGATAAATATCTGAATACCATCGGAAAATACTCCAACTTTTCGAGTGAATCGACTTGGTAATCTACTGGCGGTTCGAGAATTAATGTCCCGTCTCTATCTATAAAAAGTACTTTTTTCATCGTTTTTTTATGGTTTCTATGGTTATTTGGTGGATGCTATTCTTGGTGGATACTTTTGATACCTAGTAGACACTGACTACACCAGAGAATACCGAGGTATCAGCATAAGTTATATATTCCCTTTTCTCTTTGCTGGTTATCAATATCTTGAATTTTTCAATGAGATAACAGAATATATATTCTGCGGTGTTCCACAAAAATTGTCAGAACCGATTTTCTAAACAGAACAAAAGAATTAAAACCAACTTCCACAACCCATTACTCTCATTCCGCAACTCGTAACCCGCATCGTCTATCGTCCACCGTATTTCGTCAACGCCTCCAACAACTCCAAATTCTGTTCCTCCGTTCCGACTGTTATCCTCAAACACCCTTCACACAAAACCACATTAGAACGGTTCCGAACAATAATTCCTTTTTCCTTCAGATAATCGTACAATTCTTGAGCCGCTTTCACCTTCACCAACAAAAAATTAGCGTCAGAAGGATGCACTTTTTCTACAAAAGAAAGTTGCTGTAACCCTCGACTCAAGATATTCCTTTCATGCAAAATCGTATTTCGTTCTCGTTTGAAGCGGTCACGACTTTGCAGTGCCTTCAATGCAGCGTTTTGGGTCAGACGATTTACATTGTAGGGCGGTTTTACTTTATTCAAAACATCTATAATTTCTTCTGCCGCAAAAGCCATACCCAAACGTATTCCTGCCAATCCCCATGCTTTAGAAAAAGTCTGCATCACCACCAAATTGTGGTACGCCTTCAATAAAGACACACAGCTATCTTGCCCTGCAAAGTCAATATAAGCTTCGTCCACTACGACTATTCCTTCAAAACCTTCCAACAATTCTTCAATTAATTCCAAATCAAAGGCATTTCCTGTGGGATTGTTCGGACTACAAACAAACAACAATTTGGTATTTGGCTGAACGGCTTCCAAAATCGCTTTCACATCCAATTGATAATCAGTCGTCAGCAAAACTTCTTGCACTTCCACATCCGAAACAGCTGCCGAAACACGGTACATTCCATACGTTGGCGGTAAAACCATAATGGCATCCTCTCTTGGTTCGCAAAAAATCCGAATCAACAAATCTATCGCTTCATCACTGCCATTGCCTAAAAAAATATTTTCCACTGCCACCTTCTTCAATTGACCAATTCTCCCTTTCAACTCCCATTGAAGTGGGTCGGGATAGCGATTCATTTTTCGCATTGTATTGAAAGGATTTTCATTTGCATCCAACAAAATGTGTGTTTTCCCTTTGAACTCACTTCGAGCAGAAGAATAAGCGGTCATTTTTTGAATGTTTGGGCGAATAAGATTTTTTATTGTGTTCATGTTTTTAGGTGTTTATGTTTTTAGGTTGATAATTGTGTTTGGGTCTTCAAGTGTTTATGTTTTTAGGTTGATAATTGTGTTTAGGTGTTCACTCCAAACAATTTCACAATCACACCATCTTTCAATTATTAATTATCCATTGTAAATTCTTCTCACCTCCACCGCTTTCTGATGTCCTATCAATCCCTCCGCCAATGCCATTGTTTCCACCGTTGCAGCGATATTCTGCAAACCTTTGAGAGTCAATTCTTGGAAGGTGATTTTTTTGACAAACGAATCCACCGAAACCCCACTAAATGCCTTTGCAAAGCCATTCGTCGGC
>JBMYXW010000262.1:0-5145 GCA_049608825.1 Chitinophagales bacterium | reverse complement strand
AAGTAGGGTAATAGTTCGTAAGTCCGTTAGGACTTGAATATTTGTAGAAAAATGGAAAAAGTAATCACAGAACTCCATCGGAGTTCAACCCCAATATAATAAGAAAATACTATTGTGGTTCAACTCCGATGGAGTTGTGGTGGTATCGTCTTCTATATTTCTACAAATATTTGACTCCAAAAGGAGTCCTCTACAAAAGCTCTGTTTTGTTTATGGGATTCTATGCTTTTGAAGCTTAATTCCTTACATCTTCTCATGCGAATTATCACAATAAGGAGGTGTTTTGGTCAGTTTGCAGGTACACAAAGAAATTTTTCTCTCCTTTTGAATCTCAAAGAAAACAGGCTTCATTCCCGTGCCGTGATGTGAACCATTGCAGAAGGGATTGTCCGCACTTTTGCCACAAGCACAATAGAGGTATTTGCCTGGGGCTAAAGTAGTTTTGAGAGGTTGTTTTTTGACATAAGATTGTTTTTTGAAGCCTTTGGAGATTTCACTGCCTTCTTTTTTTGACTTCAAAAGCGGATAATAAAGGTGTGCATACCACGGATCATCGGGGTCGTTTTCGATACCATATTCTTTGGGGTATTCTCTGGTAATCATTGCAGTCCCAAACATAATGTCCCAAAAGAAAAAGGTATTGCTAAAATTGCCATTGGGGTCGCTGATGCCATCTTTTGCCGTTTTACCGTGGTGTGAAAAATGGGTTGCAGGAGTTGAAATGGTTCTTTCCACGACCCAGGCCAAAGGGTGTAGGGCTTTGTATTTGTACATGAACCTATCCCAACGAACTTCACTATGTGCGCCTATGACCACCAAGCTTTTGATGACCAACCCTAAAAATACAGCAGGTCCAAAACCCAAATAAAGCATGATTCCTCCCCACCAAAGATTGGGCATAAAGAGGTAGTACAAGGCTGCATTTCGATAGGTTGTAAAAACGCCCATTTCGGGAGTCGCATGGTGTGGACGGTGTAGTTTCCACAACCATTCCCACTCATGTGCTTTTCGGTGGTACCAATATTGCATCACATCGTCTATCAACAAATAAAGTGGCAATGCAAACCACAGTGACATCCCTTTGTAGGCATCATTCAAACTAGGGGCAATAAGGGGCATCAAAAATTGAGTGGCCGCTATTAAAATAATGGGTTGGATAAGTTTGGCAGTTTGGATAAAACCCAAAGCTTCTTGTACCCAATCGTTTGTCCGTTTTTTGCTTTTTTTGAAGTTAAAAGCACCGACTAAAATATCGCCAAGGGTAAAAACCAGCAAAAAACCTATGACGGCCATTGTATACTGATCTACGGTAAGAGATTCTAACATATTTGTTTGTTTTTGATGATTTTTTAATCGATTTCTGCCACATTCGACTCCAATTTTGCCAATTGAGAGATTCCTTTTGAAGTCAGATAGGGCTGTAATAGTAGCCATGCTGCTTCCACCATTTCTTCTTCAGTACTTGTCTTTCCCCTGATTGCCAATTGTGTAGACCAAAAAACAACTGTCATCCAAAGTTGCTTTGCTAAGGCATGGTAAATTTTTGGAGAATGGTTGTCTATCGTACCTATACTGATATTGAATAAGAAATATTCGTAAAGCCCTTCAATCTGTTCTTCAATGTGTTTTTCGTATCGTTTGGCTAAAACAGGGTAGGCTCGCCCCAACTCCAATAAGTCCAAATAAAAAAAACGATATACTTGCTGAAATTGATAGAATGCCCTCAATTGTAAATCCATTTCTTTTAGGTCTTCAAAATTTTGATAGACTTTGGTTATGGACTTCAAGTCGTCCAAAAAAACTTCATAAATACTCATTATCAATTGGTCTTTTTTGGGATAATGATAGGTGAGGTTTCCCAAACTGATGTTCAATTCTCCTGCAATTTGCGGCAAACTGACATTGGCAAAACCATGTTGATTGAAGAGTTCAATGGTTGTTTGTAGGATTTTTAATTTGGTTTTTTGCATCTGTGTGAATTTAATTCAAAATTAGTAAAGTCTTACTAATTATCAAAAAAGCAACAGATTTTTCTTGTGATAAATGAATCTTTTAGGAAGGAAGGAAGTATAGCAAAAATCAAAACTGGATTGCTGAAAAAGATATGAATGGGGGCTTTTGTTAATGTAGATATGTGAAGCCAAAACGATAGAATAAGTAATGGTCAAAAAATAAACCCCGATTTAGACTTTTGTAGTTTGACCTTCAAAGAGAAAACTACAAAAGTCTTCACCTCAAATGCGGAACTTATTTTTTAGGCATTACTAAGTATGATTATACTCATTTTATGAAAAGGAAGCTCGTAAGGAGTCAGGCTTAAGGTATGAAGCCTTAAGTATTTATTTGTTAATTAGCTTTGGCAGTAAATAAACCATATTCAATCAAAGTAGGACGGAATTTATTCCGTTTATAGACAATCTACTCAGACTAAGGCAAATTCAAACAGTACTTTGTAAGCAAATAGATTAGGTTTTAGAAATGCCTAATTTAATATTTTTTTTGCCTAAGGTCCAAGGTGTTCTTTTCTATTACTTGTTTCTGTTCAAGGCTCTACTGTAAACATTCACAGAATTTTCCTTGCATCCTCTTCCGTACAAATATACAGTCGATTGGTCATCGGGCGAGTACCGACCAAAAATGTCCAATAATACAATCCACTTGGAAACGCTTGGGCATCTTCAATGGATATTTTATACTGCGTACTACCTTTGGATACGGTAAATCTACCAACCGTTTTTCCTTTGGCATTTTTGAAGTGTAGTGCAGCCTCTTGGGGAATGGGTTGTTGGAAAACAAACAAAATGGTCTGAACACAAACGGTATCTTTTTTTGGAGTCAGAACTCGAAAAGCAGTGCTTGCAGTCTTAAAACTTGCTACCATTTTGCGCTCCATAGCCGAATTTGTTTGAGCTTGTTCTGCCAAAGCAGTCCTCAAAATTTGTTCCAAAGCTTCGTCCAAATTATCCCAATCAAAGTGCTTATTGGAGCTTCGCTTTGATGGGAGACCAAAAAAAGGGTGTGGATGTTGGGCAATCATTTCAGCATCGTACAATTCATATAGTTCTATAATCTGTTCTCTACTATCTGTATTGCTCCAAAAATGGTTTACCAAAACTGTGGGCAATTCATCTACCTTGGACAAGTGCATGGCATAAGCATACAAGATGCGACTCTCCATTGTCAAGTTACCTGTGTTGTCAAAAATGTTGTTAAATCGGCTCATGATTTATTTCCTTTAAGTAAGGAATTTTGAATAAATAAATTTTGAATGAGGATTCCATTCAAATTTAATTTCCCCTCTTAATTTTCCTCAATCGTTACTAAACATTGGATAATAGCTATCAGATACCTTACTTACTGATTTTATCACATTGTTTATAATAGACATTTTTAGGTATTCAATACCTTCATCTATAATCAATAGACGTTTTAATAGAGGTCAATTGAAGAAAATCAAGCTTTTCTGTACAATTTATAGACCAACAATTCAAAATAACGATCCAATGGTGCATCTTTGGTGGCAGGTAAATGTCTAAACAGTGTATTTTTTATTTTTTTCAAGCCAGATTGAAACCAAACCCTAAAAGCATCAGGACGAATATCTTTGGAACTGTTTTCCAAAAGTTGTACAAAGCTACTCAATAATTTATACAATTCCGCCTGAGATAGGTGTTGGTAATTTTTGGAAAAGTACGACAAAACTTCTACCAATAGATCATCTTGACAATCTACATACAAATCTCTAATATCTTTGGCATTCAGACAGATGCGATACATTACCATCAATGCAAATTCAAAACGCCTTTGTTTTTGAATCGGAAAACCTTTGATGAGTGCCTTCAACCATCTAAGGTGTTGTTCTATCAAATCGGAATAAGCCATTTCATTTGGAGCTACGGCATATTGTTTTTGGTCTTTGGAACTCAAGCCTTCAATGGAAGTGACACTTTTATTTTTTTTCAGTTTTCGCAATTCATCAATCATACTGTGATAAATAACCCGATAAAAATAAGTGTGAAAAGTGGATTTGCCTTTGAATTGAGTAGTTAATTTGCCATTGGCAATTTTCCGTAGTAAATTTTCTCGTATCTGAGCAATGAGTTCTTCCTGCATATCCACACTCCAATGACCACTTTGAGTGGCTTGTTTTCGGACAATATGGGCTATCATAGCTTGGTACTTTATCACCAATTCATTGGGCTGAGTTTGGAGCAATGCTTCATCAATTGCATGATTGTTTTGAAGCAGAGTACGGCAATGCAGGCGAACCATCTCTACTAAAACGGCCACAGGTGGCACAGTCATTTCCAATTCAGCAGATTTAGTAACCCAATCCACGTATATATTTTGAAGCAATTGTTTGAACAACAATTTTTGGGCAGAAGAATTCAAGTGTACTTTTTTTTGGAGACAATAAGCACTGAATATTTTTTTAATCAATGGATATTGCTTTTCCAAAAACGTTTTGGAGTTTTGCATAGAGAAACCAACAACTTTATTTTAAAGAAGGATGTATTAAGCGAATTTACTAAGGATTCAAAGGTAGTAAAAAAAAATATTCAACTTTTTAGAAATTTCCTTCAATTGCCCTTTTCACAAACGTCTATTGATACAAACAACAACAATATAAAGAAATTTATGAAATAAGAAAGAGGGCTTTTTGAGCATAAATTATTTTCATTGGATTCTAAAAATAGTCTATAAACTCGTTTTGAGTTGTATGTTTTTTCAATGGTTTTAGCTGTTGAAAAAAACTCAATTTACTGCAATGAAATAATTATTTTGTTACCAGTCACTCCTAAATCGTTTCCATACAGTATTGTAACAATTAAATTAAGCAAAAAAAGAACCCTTAGTAAGATTATGAATAAACTACAATTTTTTACAAATGATGGGTATTGTTGGGTCAAAGTTGAAGACATTCTTTACTTTCAAGCAGAAGCCAAAAAAGCTAAACTTTTCTTGCGACAGAGTTTAGAAGTATCTCTCAACATGAACTTGAATGATTGCCTAAAAAAAGTACCACAAAATTATTTTTTCTTAATTAATCGCAGCATTTTGGTCAATTTGAATCAAGTATTTAGGTTGGTACATTTAAAAGGAAATAGAGCGGATCTGATTTTAGTGAATAACAATAGTTTTGAA
>JBMYXW010000261.1:0-5174 GCA_049608825.1 Chitinophagales bacterium | reverse complement strand
TACAAAAGCCTAAATCGGGGAGCTATTTTTTGACAATTACTAAACAACTGAATTGGATAAAATGAACATAGAACAGAATGAACATCAAGATGCTTTGTTATCAAAACTTCAAGTAAGTGCTGAAGAAGAGTTTCTTAGAGCCTACCGTCTTCACGAATCAGAAAAATTCCAAGATTCTATAAAGTCTGCTGAATCAGCAATTAAATTGTATGAACAACTTGGAAATCAAGATAAAATATTTTCACTGAGAAAAGTGGTCGCAGCGAATTATTTGGTGGAAAATAGTATAGAAACAGCTTCTAATTACTTAGAAGATTTTTTGGAAAGCACTCTTTGTATTTTTGGAGAAAATCATCCCAATGTGGCAGAGGTGTACAACCAGCTCGGATATTTGTATTCAGTCATATTGAAGGATATTGAGAAGGGGATTATGTATGACGAGAAATGTTTAGAAATTCGCTTGAAAGTAGATGGTGAAAACAAAGCGACTATTGCCTATAGCTACAATAATTTGGGTTATTCCTATGGTGAAATAGAGGACTACCATAGACAATTTCTGTATTATCAAAAAGCTTTGAATCTTCGCAAAGAAATCTATCAAAAACCGCATGATGACATTGCAGAGAGTTATAATAACTTGGGGTTTTACCATCAAAATGTATTACAAGATTACAAAACGGCTCTACCCTACCTTCAAAAAGCTTTGGATATTCGCAAAGAAATTTTGGGAGAGTTTCATCATTGGACCGCTTTGGCATACGGAAATGTGGGCGGATGTTATAAGGAAAGCGGAAAGATAGAAAAAGGCCTGGCTTATCAGAAAAAAGCATTGTCTATTTACGAAAGAGTTTTTGATAAGCCGCAACACCTTAAAGGAGATGCATTTGTGACAATTTCTTGCTATTATTTAGAGCTAAAAGAATGGAAGTTAGCGATTCAAAGTTTGGAAAAAGCATGGAAGATTTTTGATGAATTATACAAGGGTAAGAATAGAGCCAAAGCCGAGACACTGAAAACATGGGCGCAGGTACTACTTAAACAGTCTAAAATTGAAGAAGCTCTTACGAAAATTCAAGAAGCATTGGAGCAAGAGTTGAACAAAGAAGTAGAACCTAAACAGAGTGGATATAAGGTAAAAGACTTTAAAGAAACTTCCAATCTTCTGATTGAGATATTAAAATACAAAGCAGAAATTCATACTGCTTACTATGAAAACATATCAAAAGACAAGAAAGATTTAAGTTGCGCTTTGGAGAGTTATTTGTTGGCGATACATATAATAGAAACAAAACGAAGAAACTATAAGACGGAAAAATCTAAGCTGCTACTCAAAGACGCTATATCTGTTTATGGGGATGGACTTCAATTGGCGTATAGAATAGGGGTAGAGACTTCTGCCGTTAAGATGAAAGAGGTTTCGTTTAGTTTTGCTGAAAAAGCCAAAGCTGCTTTGTTGCTGTCGATTTTAAATGATGCCGCTGCTAAATTGAAGGTTCAACTCCCTGTGATATTGTTGGAAAAGGAAAGAAGATTAAAAAGTCGTTTGACTTTTTTGGATAAATCTATTCAAGGTTATAAGGAAAAACAAGAATCCTCAAAAGAAGGCGAAGGTGGATTGAAACAAAACCAATTAAAAAAATGGCAAAATGAATTCTTTGATTTCCACCAAGAATATCTTCAGCTGTTGGAACAACTCGAAACCGACTACCCCGACTATTACCAACTCAAATACGACACCAAAACCGTCATTCCAAGCGAACTTCAATCCACATTGCAGGAAAACCAAGTCGTCCTCAGCTATTTTGTAGGCAAAGACAAACTTTACATTTTTGTAGTTACGCCCGATGACTTTGAAGTGATTGACCTTCAATTACCTGAGGATTTTGAAGCACTCATTGAAGGTTTTATGGCAGCACTGACTCAACATCAATTTGCAGCTTTCATTGAAAAAAGCCATCAATTGCATCAATTGTTGATTGCGCCCATTCGGGATTTTATTGTAGATGATTTTGGATTTGATGATGAATTGAAGCAAGTGTTCGTGATTCCGCATGGAGTGTTGAGTTATGTGCCTTTTGAGGCTTTAATCGAGCAACCGTTGTCGAGGTTTCCAACCGTCGACAAGGTAGTGAAAACTTTGTCAACGGTCGAAGAACTTGACAACAGTTTGAACGATAACAGTTGGGGTAACTTAGGCTACCTCATCCACCACTGCCAAGTCAGCTACCACTATTCCACGACCTTACTCTACCGCCATTTACTCAAAAAACAAAAAGAAACAGAGTTTCCTAATAGTTTTGCAGGTTTTGCACCCATTTACGATATTTCAACACCTTCAAAATCAATCACTTCAAGCCTAACTGAATCAGAACAAGCTTACCTCTTACAACAATCTGCTAAATCCATGCAGTCATGGGTTACTCGTTCCGAAGCCATTCGTAGTGATGGAACTTGGGTCAGTTTGCCTCACTCCGAAACAGAAGCAAAAGGAATCGCCCAACTCTTTGAAGAAAAGGGCTTGAAGTCGAAAACTTTTCTACGGGAAAAGGCAAGTAAGGAGGGTTTTGCGGAAGCAGCAAATCGCTTTAAGTTTTTGTTGGTGGCAGCGCATGGATTGGTGAATGATGAAAAAACGGCTTTATCGGGATTGGTGTTTTATCCAAACTCGTCTGAACCGTTGTCAAGGTCTTTGACCGTTGACAAGGTTTTAACTCGTGAAGTGGAAACTTTGTCAACGGCTGAAAGCCTTGACAACAGTTGGAACGATGGTGAATCTACAACCGACAGTATCCTCTCTATGGAAGAAACCCATCACCTCGACCTTCAAGCGGACTTAGTAGTATTGAGTAGTTGTGAAAGCGGTATTGGTACGCTTCACAAGGGAGAAGGAATGATGGCGGTGAATCGGGGTTTTTTGGCGGCAGGAGCAAACAATGTGGTTTCTACGCTTTTTAAGGTGTATGACAAACCGAGTAGTTTGCTGACACAGTATTTGTTTGAAGAGGTTTTGGAGGGAAAAACATATAGTGCTGCTTTGCGTTTGGCGAAATTGAAGCTGATGCAACAGCCGAATATTGACCCCAAAAGTTGGAGTGGGTTTGTCTTGATTGGAGGGTGAAACAATTTTGAATATGGATTTTATGAATAAAAAAACTCCCAAAATAGCCGTAGCCATTTTGGGAGTTGGAAATTGAGAGCACTTCAAAATTGAATTAAAATATTAGTTTACTTTTTCGATTTTCCAAAGCTGCCCAGAAACGTTTTGGCATTTGGCCATGAATGCTGCTCCGCCTTTGTATGGAGATTTTGGGTCGTTGCCTTCCATACATTCGCCTTCGCCACGGAACATGGTCTTTAATCGGTAAGTACCATTTCCTGCAAATTCGATTTTCCAAAACTGACCAGAAACATTTTGACATTTGTCCATGAATGCTGCTCCACCTTTCACTGGAGAATTCGGATCATTTCCTTCCATACATTCTCCGTCTCCTCTAAATGAAGTTTTCAAACGATAGTAACCATGGTGTGCATCAACAGGAACTAATTTCCACATTTGACCAGAAACATTTTGCTGTTTGTCCATGAATGCTGCTCCACCTTTGACGGGAGATTTTGGGTCATTTCCTTCTAATGATTCTCCTGCTCCTCTAAATACTGTTTTGAGGCGATACCAACCTTCTTCAAATTCTACTTCGGCTTCACCTACTTTGGTGTGTGGATTTTGTGCTTCAACGGTATTGAAGTTCACAAAAAGAGTCATGCTAACAATGAGTGCAGTGATAAAAAATGTAACTTGTTTCATCTGTGTAATAAATTTAAAAATTATAAAAATTGATTTTAAAATAGAGTTTGTGGTTGCTTTCATTTATAGGGTGTCGGTTTTGGGCGAAAGGTTAGCAGTTTTGCGAAAAAACTTTTTCTTTTTTTTCGACTGCTTGTTGCTTTCATTTATAGGGTGTCGGTTTTGGGCGAAAGGTTAGCAGTTTTGTGAAAACTTTTTTAATTTTTTAGCACTTCTTATTGAAGGGAGAAAACCGTTTTTTCAAAAAAAACGGTTTTATAGGCGTATCACTAAAGGAAAAAGACCCGCAAACCAATGAAGGAATTGCGGGTCAATGTGTTTTTTGCACAATTAGTTTTTATCACCCAGAATTTTCTATTCTATTTTCATAATCAATCATGAAAAAACATCTAATACTCTTTAAGCTTTATTGGTTGTTTTATTCAGCGGGAACAATGGAAGACATAGTCCACTGCAAATCTTCCATATTTGCTTTGCCCGCTTGATTGGTGACAGATATGAGTGTCAAGACATTGTTGGCAGGAGTTAAGCCTATCAAAATCGTCATGCCTACATCTTCGCCGTTTCTTTTGCCTAATGCGCCAATGAATTTGGCATTTCTGAGTGTAGCATCGTCCATCTGGTCTGCTGCAAGTGTTTCTTCATTTTGCGCCTTATAGTCCGTAATTCCCAGCCCACTCGTAAAGTTTGCCAAGTCTTTCTCCACTACTGATACATCTGTTCCTGCATGTGTATTCACAAACATAGAAGTATTTCCGTCAGGAGAGGCAACTTCCGTGATTCCCACTCCATCCTTCATTTGTTCCCAATTGAGCGGTAAGTGCATAAATTCGAGTTTGCTGTCTCTTGCAGGTACATATTGACCATCAGATGAAACCTCGACCATATAAAGTTTAAGGTCTTCGGCAGAGTCTTCAATGAGTTCAATTCGGATGGTATTTCCTGCTAAACCTGTCAAATCATCGGGGAAAATACTAAATGCCAAATCAGTGAAATAGGGAGCAAATAAGTCTGTACCTACAATCAATTCGTTATTGACATACACAAAAATACTTGCATTGTTTTCGACATACATTTTCAAATAAGCGATGTCGGGAAAGAGATGGGCATAGACAAATTCGACATAACTTTTGCCTTGCCCTTTCTTCAATACCAAACATTCACAATTGGCATCATAAGCCGCATTTTCCTGTTTGATGACATCTAAAAAAGCGGCATTGGTAGCTTCGCTTGGGTCTGAAAAGAAGCTCACTGTTTGAGCTTTGGTTATGGTCACACATTGAAGTAAAATGACCGTGAATAATATTTTATATATTGATTTCATTTTATTTTGAGTTATGTTAGATTAAGATAAAGTTTTCTTTTTAGCAAA
>JBMYXW010000260.1:0-5177 GCA_049608825.1 Chitinophagales bacterium | reverse complement strand
AAAGTAGATAATTACTCACATGATTTTGAGTCTCTTATCTCCAAAACAAAATTACCAGTTCTTTCTATTTCTTTGGAAGGAGACAATCTCGCTCCCCCTGCAGCCATCCAAAATTTCAATGCCAAACTAAAAAATGCAGATATAACCTATTTCCACTTAAATCCCCAAAAGGACGAACACTTCAATCACTTCAATTGGGTCAAAAAAAACGAGGTTGTCATATCTCATATAGAGAATTGGTTGACTAAATAATCAAGTAAATAAAAAATACTTTTAGTTCCTATCAAATCATTCTTTTCAGACGAAACTTCCAAAACCTGTTTTACAATTTTTTTCAACTACTGCAAAAAACAATACCATGAACTCCAATATACAAGTTCGTTCTGCCGATGTCAAAGGTGCAGAAGTTTCTTGGTTTGCACCTATCTGCAATGGCGACACCGATTTTTTGGGTGAGATGCCCAACCAATACAAAAGCAATTGGAAGAATGCCTCCAATATTTTATTGACGGCTGACAAACTCGGTTACCGAAACATTCTATGCCCTTCCTCTTACCAAGTCGGACAAGACACTTGGACTTTTGCAGCCGCAGTTGCTCCATTGACCAAAAATATCAATTTACTGCCTGCCATTCGCTGTGGCGAACTGCATCCCCCTATGCTGGCTCGTTCGGTAGCGACTTTAGATCATATACTGGAAGGGCGTTTGACACTCAATATCATTTCGTCCAAT
The DNA here is from genome assembly GCA_049608825.1 of Chitinophagales bacterium. Taxonomy (GTDB): domain Bacteria; phylum Bacteroidota; class Bacteroidia; order Chitinophagales; family UBA2359; genus JAUHXA01. The sequence continues at coordinate 4,444 of JBMYXW010000260.1, read as the reverse complement.
ATGCCTGGTGAAAATTTGGCTTCGGCAGACCGTTACCAACGTTCAAGAGAAGTCATTCAGATTTTGAAACAAGCGTGGACACAAGAAGAAATTGACTTCAAAGGAGATTTTTACCAGTTCAAGCTCCCAACCGAACCCATCAAACCTTACCAACAAAACGGAGGACCTTTGTTGTATTTTGGTGGCTACTCCCCTCCTGGTGTAGATTTGTGTGCCGAACACTGCGATGTTTATTTGATGTGGCCAGAAACAGAGAGTCGTTTACAAGAGTTGATGACCAATATGAGCCAAAAAGCAGCAGGTTACAATCGAACCGTTGATTTTGGTCTCCGAGTACATGTCATTGTGCGAGAAACCGAATCGGAGGCACGTGCTTGGGCAAATCGTTTGATGTCTAAACTGGAAGATGAAAAGGGAAAAGAGATCAGAGAACGGGCTTTGGACGCTCAGAGTTATGGCGTGTCACGACAAGCTGCAATGCGAGAAACTGCGGATGAGGAAGGTTTTGCAGAGCGACATTTGTGGACGGGAATCGGACGGGCTCGTTCTGGCTGTGGAGCTGCATTGGTAGGTACGCCTGACCAAATTTTGCAGAAAATTCACCGCTATCAAGAAATGGGTATTCGCTCCTTTATATTTTCGGGTTATCCACATTTGGATGAGTGTGAACTGTTTGCCAAATATGTACTGCCCGAACTAAAGACCATTTCTATGCCACACGTACAAGGTCGTATTCCTACAAGTCCACCCAATACACCTTTGGGAGCAGGGGAAAGGAAGTAAGCAAATTCCGTAGAGACGTTGCACTGGAACGTCTCCTATTATGATTTGAAATCAATATTCTGCTAACCAAAACAAAAAAGCACCCCGATTAACTCGAAGTGCTTTTTATTATTGACGAGTTAAACAACCAATCGTCAGTTATTTTATTTTCGTAAGGAATTGATTTTGAAGATTTCCACTATTCAAAATTCAACATTTATTCATTCAAAATTGCTTAGTTATCCTTCGGAGGATCTTCCCAGCTTTCACCATGATTAGAACCCTTTCCGTTTTGGCTGCCATCATTGTCACCACTTGGCTTAGGTATTGGTGTCGGTTTTTGGGTAGGTGTTGTTTTCGGTTTCGTTTTGATTTTCACCTTTGGCGAAGAAGGGTTGGTTTGAGGCGTTGTTTTGGGGGAAGGAGTAGGGCTCGTTCGGGGTTGTGTCTGTGGACTTGGATTGGTAGGAGGGGTTGTTGTTTTCACTCGACCGTCACCAGATTTACCAGTTTGCGAACCGCCTTTAGAACCTCCCGAAGTTCCATAACCGCCACTTTTACCAGAAGAACTACCATTGCTGCTGCCTTTGCCGCCGCCAGAACCAAAGTGCCAACGAAGGGAGAAAGATGCTCCTACTTCAAAAGGTTTTGGGTGGTGGTTGAAGTTGTAAGCTGGTTTGATGTCCACAGAAGCATTCAAAGGAACACCTGGGAATTTGTATTGAATCCCCGCAACTGCATCTATTCCTAAAAATATGCTTTTGGGGTCTTCATTTCCCAAGTCTATATTGAGTAAATCGGCTAAATTTTCTACTACACTTTTGCGAACTTTTCCAACGTGCATTCCACCACCCATAAACCAAGTCAAACCGCCACGGTAAGACAAAGGTTGATGGTATTGGTACAGTCCTGTCAATCGCACATCGTATTTGTTTAGCGTTCCGATGCCTTCCACATAACTGTTTTGGTCAAATTGATGTTGAATCGTCAATCCCAAATCAGAGCCCATCGTGCCAGTTCCCAAACGCACTCCCATTAGGGTACTGGGTGTATTGGCATTCGACTTTGCTCTTGATTGAGAATAAGTCTGGGCATGAGTTGTTTGGGCTGCAATGAAAAGGCTGAGAAAGAGGAGTAAATTTTTCATACGGTAAAAGGTTTAGTAGTTGGATGCCTTTTAACCGTTTTCGTTTAATGGGAGGAAACAAGAAGTTGGGGATTTTTAGGAATTATTCAAACCTTTGATAAATCTCCTTCAAAAACTCCACACCTTGCTGCTCTATCAAAGAAGAAGTCCAATGATAAAAAGCTACATTCACATTCTCCGAATTCAACACTTCTCGACAAATATCAGCTGCTTCCTTCAATGCTTCCGCTTCAATTCCCTCTAATCGAACCACATCTCCTCTCCTCAAATAACGGCTGCCTACAACCGTATCCTGTTCGAGCATATACACGTTCTTTTCCAATTCCTCAAAATCACCCATCTCCTTCAATTTCACCTCATTCAAATCATTGAAGATGCCCGAAAACTTGCCTCGATGGAACCAAACGCCCCATTCAAAAATTGGCAAAGCGACATCCAAAGGTAAATCATAGCGGGTTTTGGAAGAAATATATTGGCGACCAATTTGATTGTCCAAAATAGAATTGTGGTTGTTGGCTTCTTTGATTTTTCCCATATTGTAGTACATCAACATTCCTTTGTCGACAGGTGGAACACCCGTTTTTTCGGCATATTTGATTTGATGTAGGCGAATCGTTGCAGACAATAAAACGTTGGCATCGAAGTGTTTTCTAAATTCGGCTAAAAAGTGGAAATAGTTTTGGCGAGTTGAAGCACTCCAATCACAATCCAGTTGAACTTCTGTAATATCGGTTCTATCCGACTTTTGCAGCAAAAACTGAATCTTTTTGGCTGCTTTTTCTGCCAAGTCCTCTATCTCTTTGTTTTCCTTCAATTGCTGAAAAACCTTGTTTTCAATGTAAATACAAGGAATCAAGCCCAAAGAATCGGGAAATTGCGACTCAAAGTCAATAATTGCAGTGGGAATTGCACCTGTTGGCGGCTGCCAGATGATGTCGAAGAAGCGGACATAGAGGTTTTTTAAGCCCAGTTCTTGTATATTTTTTTTGTCGGATTCTTGAAGATTGAAGGTTTGTTTCCAGTGGTAAAAGGAAGGGTTTACCGTATGAGGAATTGAAGGAGTATGTTGGATATTGCAGGAAAAAAGAAGCATTGACGCAAGAATTACTACTACAATTAGCAGCTCTATTCTTGCCCAGTAAATCATCATTTTAATCATCCTTTTCATCTGCAAAAATGTATTTAATCTTCGTTCTTATACAAATCCTTCTTACTCCCCCGATACATCTTAAACTGATACAAGCGACACTCCAAAGGACCATTAAAAAGCGGCAAACGCCTTGAAGCCCTCAACCCTACTCGCTTCAAAGCAGGAATATTTCCACTCAAAACCCATGCTTCCCAACCCGTATAAGCTTTCTTAAAGGCATCCCCAATTTTTTTGTAAAAAGCTTCAATATCTTCTGGCTGCAATCTTTCGCCATAAGGAGGATTCATGATGATACAACCTTCTTCTTCAATAGGTGCTGCTTGTTCAAAAAAGTCTCCAACCAACAGCTCAATATCTTCCTCAAATCCCGCCCGTTCGATATTGTTGATGGCAATGTCCAGTGTTTTTTCAGAAATATCTGCTCCAAAAACGGGTTGCTTACAGTCCACAATTCTCGCCTCTGCCTCCTCTAATACATCTGCCCATAAGTCAGCATCAAAATCTTTCCAAGTCAAAAAGCCGTAATAATCCCTTTGCAGGTTGGGAGCAATGTTTCGAGCAATCATTAGGGCTTCAATCAAAATCGTTGCCGAGCCACACATGGGGTCAAAAAATGGCGTATTTCCTCGCCAATCCGATAGTAACACCAAACCTGCCGCCAATACTTCATTGAGAGGAGCTTCATTTGATTCGAGTCGGTAACCTCTTTTATGGAGTGAATCTCCCGAAGCATCCAACAATAAAGTCACCTCTTGTTCTTTGATATACAAATGGACTCGCAAAGTTGGTGCGCTTGTGTCGATTGAAGGACGGCTGCCTGTTTTTTCTCGAAATTGGTCCACAATTGCATCCTTCACCTTCAAAGAAGCATACTTAGAGTGCTTAAAAAATTGAGAACTTACCACACTGTCTATCGCAAGTGTATCATCGACATCCATATATTCCGACCAATCAACCAACTGGGTTCGACTGTACAATTGATTAGATTTGTAGGCTCTAAAAGTATGTATTGGTTTGAGGATTCGGAGAACCGTTCTGAGTTCAAGGTTAGCACGATACAGTACTTTTTGGTCAGCTTCAAAACGTACAGCCCTTGTTTGGACAGTAATAACCTTCCCTCCTATTTCTCTAATTTCTTGGGCAAGTATTTCTTCTAAGCCATGAAAGGTTTTGGCGATGAGTTCAAAGGTAGATTTATTAGATGATGTTGACGTTTCTATTGGGTTCAATGTTTGGTATTAATTGAAGTGAAAGTAAAAAGGGGGCAAATTTACGGAAGTTACTCAAGCTTTGAAGGTTTTCTGATAAATCCTCTCTATTCAAAACAAAAAAAGATTGTCATAACTTTTTAAAATGACATTGTTATGACAACAAAAAATACTATC
>JBMYXW010000259.1:0-5183 GCA_049608825.1 Chitinophagales bacterium | reverse complement strand
TACAAAGGCGACGAATTTCGCTTAAATACTGTGGCGAATAAAAGCGCATTCCTCCTGCTCCTTGCACAATAGGTTCCAAGATAAAGGCAACGGCTTGCGCAGCATTTTTTTCAAAAAACTGTTCAATACGCCCTCCAAATCGTCGTCTTCGGTCACCAAATTGGGCTGTAATAGAGGTAATTCATTGGCGGGATTTTGTTGTTTGGCTCTGTCCCACAGTTCGCTCAAAAACACCTGTACGTGGGTCAGTTCTATTTCCCGTTTTTCATCGGGCAGTTTGGCGAGTATGGCATTGGCTAAGGCTTGACTGTCGTTGATGTCGTAAAAGTCTTCATATTCTTCTGCTTCCAACATCTCATAAATCACCTTTCGCACCTTTTCCTTTCGCATTTTTTCCAAACGGAAACGGTGCTTGAATATGCTCGGACAAAGGGCTTCAAACTCCGATAAATGCCCGATGAATTCTTCTCGCATGATGAGCATAATGCGGCAAGGCACTTTGTAGCGTATGAGTTGGTTGAGGCGGGTGAAAAATTCCTTTTTTTCGGCATCACTGCCCAAAATCAGCAGCTCCTCGAATTGGTCGAAGAGAAGGTAAACGGGTTGGAAACGCTCGTCAAACAATTGCTCTATCAACTCTCCAAAACCTATGCCTGTATCTTCGGGGAGTCGAGTTTGGGAATCGAAGGCTATTTTTTCCTCCAATGCTTCATTGATGTGGGCAAATACAGCCGCATTGATGTTGTCGCCTCGTCGAATGCTTAGGGCAAACCAATCGGCATCCGAAAACTGATTGCGTAAACCACATTCTATCAAGCTCGTTTTGCCTGCCCCCGATGGGCCATAGACCAAAAGGTGCTTGACCCCACTCAAAGCATCGTATAAATCATTGGTTTCTTGCTCTCGCCCGAAAAAAATGTCTTTATCGGCTTGTTGGTAGGCATCCAAAAATTTGAAGGGGGTTTGTTGTTGTTTCATTTCTGATACATCTTAAAATGAGTTTTGTGGTTTTATTGACTCGGAATTCAAACCTTATAGGTTTTTCTTCAAAAAAATCACCTAATTAACAAACTTGTATAATCTTACAAGATTTAAACCTATAAGGTTTTTGTCCTGTACTCGGATGATTAGCAAATCCGTTAGGACTTAAATATTTGTAGAAAGCAAAGAATGTAATCACCGAACTCCATCGGAGTTCAACTCAAGCCCACTAAGCACATACCGATGATGTTCAACACCTAACGGAGTTGGGGCTTACTTTCTGAGGTCATTTCTACAAAAATTTTACTCCTAACGGAGTAATTTTATTAAAACCATAACCTACACTGTAATTACTAAATCTCGCTTCTTACTTCCTATTTAAAAGGTTCTATCACCCCCTCCATCTGCTCAAACAATTCATCCAACTTAGGTTGATTGTTGTTTTGCACTTTCACCTTGAGGGTTTTATTGGAGCTACTTTCTTTTTTTGTTCCATAGACCAGTTCATTTTTGTATTGGGCAAAATGGTAGCGGCGTTTGTCTTTTCCGATGTAGTAGTATATTTCGGGGGTTTGGGTTTCCTTTTCGGCAAATACGCTTTGGTCAATAATCAAGGGAGACAAGGACAAATAGCTGTTTTGGTCGTTGATGTTGTTGAGGCAGTTCTCAATGTCTCTACCTTTGAAGAGTAAGACGCTTTTGTTGAAGGTGAAAAAATCTTGGATGGAATGGGTCATAAAATCGCCCTGTTCGCTATAGGTTTCGCTGTACATTCCATGCAATTCACCGTATAAATGCACAAAGTTTTTGGTAGAACCCAAACGGTAGTTGAGGTTGATGTCTTTGATGGACACCAAGCGGTATTTCGCCAAAAAAGCAATCTTGCGAAGCCAAAACACCAAAGCAGTTAGGTATTCATTCAATAGTTGGTCGAGAAGTTCATCTTCTTGAATTTTGTCTTTCAGCAATTTGTAGCGGTTTTTTTCGAGAAACAAAGAGACACCGTACAAATCGCTTTGGGTGTTGGTTAGCTCTACTACAAAGTTGGAGATTTCCACCATAAAATTCCCTTCCTTTCCCAATAAGCTGTCGGTGGTAATCAAGAAGTTGAGCCAATCGAAATGCGCCAATTCCGTTTCGTTCATTTTGAAGAAGGCTGCAATGGCAGGTGCGGTGGCTTGCTGTTGGTTTATCAACACTTGCGCCAATTGTATGTAGCACAAATAGCGCACACTGCTCTGAAAAGCTTCTGCCATAAACGACAAGCGGCGAAGATTGCGTTTTTTGCCAACGGGCGTATTCATCTTTTGCAGAAAGGTTTCTATCAACCAACCGTATTGTTGAAAGATAGCTGAAGGTCTGTCCTTCACCGAAATGCCATGCCGCACAAATTCTTGCTTTAAACTCTTTACCCAAATCATATCGTTGGTAATCAAATCTTCTGCCAATTCAACGGGTAGTTCTGGAGCAGCATCTTGGTCGTTTACGAAGATGGTTTCATAGGTATAAAGGTCGCCACTTTTTAGTTTGTTTAGATGTTCCACCACTTTGCGTATTTGGGCGGCAATGTGTTCATAGGCTTCATCTTGATTGTCCCAAGAGGTGACGGCTTTGCCATTCGAGGGCAAAACAGCGTATTTTCCTAGACCCAAACCTTGGTAATCTACCGAACGCAGTAGAATAGGTATCACAATTGCCTCTTTCTTTTCGGCTCTCTTCAAGGCTTTTTGTAGCTGTTTGTTGTGTAGGTAATCATCGGCAATAGCATCAGCACTCAATAGCAGCAAAATGATGTCGGCTGCGGCTAAATGCTGTTGAAGGTTTTTGTTCCAATTGTCCCCTGCATTTATTTTAGCAGCGTCAAAGGAGGTGATGATGCCTTGTCTTTGCAGAGCAGACAGATGTTTATCCAGCATTTCCTTTTGAACTTTGTCTTCTTCGGCATAAGAAATGAACATTTGGGTGGGATTCTGATGTGTTTCCATACTCAAATATGCTAAAAGCCTGTCTAATAGCAAAATAAATTTTTTGTAGATTTACTTTATATGGTATTTCCCCCACCAATTCTGAAAAACCAACAATTTCCAAAGCGTAATCGCTGCATCTTCGGGATTTGGAGAGTGAATTTTTTGGAGTAAGTTTTGGATCGCTTCAAAGTGAAAAATGCCTTGGTGTTCGATAAATTCTCGACCAAATAATTCTTTGAAAGTCTGCTGGTGCATATCCGTTCTGAACCACTGCAATAGCGGAATCTCAAAACCTTGCTTCGGGCGATTGTAGAGTTCTTTGGGCAATAGGTGACGGCAGGCATCCTGCAAAATTCGCTTCTTCAATTTCGGATTGATTTTGTATTCAGTCGGCAATGAAAAGGCAAATTCTACCAAACGGTGGTCTAAAAAAGGCGTTCTTACCTCCAAACTTTGACACATACTCATGCTGTCGACCTTGTGCAGCATATCGCCCTGCAAGACCAAGTGCATATCTGTGTAAAGTACCTCATTGAAGTCTCCACCTTTTGGAGAAATGTATTGCAGAATATCTTGTTTTCGCTTTTCGTATTCATTGAAGTCAAAATCGGCTGCCATGTACTGCAATGCTTTTTCAGTTGGCAACCATTGCGCCCACTGCCAATACCGTTCTTTGTTTCCCGCTTTCATTCCGCTTGCGAATCTATCCAACTGCCTCGCCAAATTGCTGGTTTTGGAGTGACGACCTTTGGGCATCAACTTCCAAAGTGGGCTTCCTATTCTGACCAAACTCGACAAAAAACCTTTCTCCCTCGCCCTGAATTCCGCAGCGTGTTTGTTGTAGCCACTCAACAATTCATCTGCTCCATCTCCCGACAAAGCCACTTTTGCGTATTTGCGGGTGTGCATACTCAAAATATTGACCGCCAAAGCAGACGAATCTGCAAAAGGTTCGTCAATATAATTGAGTACGGTTTGAAGGTTGGCAAAAAGCTCTTCGTTGGTCAATCGAAAAATGGTGTGATTTGTTTTGTATTTGTCTGCTACCAACTCGGCATAGCTCGTTTCGTCAAAATGAGGCTGGTCTTCAAAACCAATCGAAAAGGTGTTGAGTTTTTTCGTATAATTTGAAGCCAATGCCACAATCACAGAGGAGTCTATTCCTCCACTCAAAAATGCCCCCAATGGCACATCCGCAATCAATCTCATTCGCACCGAATCCTCCAATAATTCCAAAAGCTTGGTTTGAGCATCTTTATAAGTCAAAGGCGTTTTTTGTAGCCAAGTATTGAAGGGAATCTTGTACCATGTTTTTTGTAGAACGGGATTTTGCTTTTCTTTCAGTCGAATCATTAGGTAATCCCCTGGACGTAGCTTTCGGATATTTTGAAAGATGGAATGTGGAGGTGGAATGTAATTGAATTCTAAATAATTGAAAAGGGAAACGGTATCTAATGACTGGGAAATATTGAAGGCGAGCAAGGCTTTCATTTCAGAAGCAAAAATTAGTGTTTCTTCATCTTGATAAACCAATAAAGGTTTGATTCCCATTCGGTCACGAGCAATGAAGAGTGTTTCCTCCTCCTTATCATAAATAGCAAGTGCAAAAAAACCATTCAACTTTTGAAGCATTTCCGCTCCCCACTGAATATAGGCATACAACAATACTTCTGTGTCACCATTGGAGCGATAAAGAGATTTGTCGATACCCAATTCTGCCTGTATTTCTCGAAAATTGTAAATTTCGCCATTGAAGACCAATGTGTATCTTTTAGAGGAATCGGTAAAGGGTTGGGCGGCGGCAGTTGAAGTATCAATGATGGACAAACGAGTGTGCCCAAGAATTATTTTTTGATCTTGATAGGTGTCACAAAAGTCAGGACCTCTACGCCTCAAGGTCTGAACGGCTTGTGAAATAAGGGGGAAATCGGATGTTTTTTTAGGAGAGAGAGCTGCAATACCTACAATTCCACACATATAATCAGGTTTTATCTTCAAAATTAACCAAAATTTGATGGATACTCAAAAATTATTGGACTATAGAAGTAAGAGGCAGAAAACAAGATAACTGAATTGATGAATAGGGGTGAGCTACTAAAGCCACTGTTTTCCTCTTGTTTCTTATAGTGAAATGGTCTTTTATCTTAAAGTCTTAGATGTAGAACTATGATTCCATCGGATAAAAATTTATATTTGCACTCCAATTTTGTGTGATAGCTGATTCTGGCTATAACT
>JBMYXW010000258.1:0-5184 GCA_049608825.1 Chitinophagales bacterium | reverse complement strand
CCTAATTTAATATTTTAGCTTGCCTAAGTTTTTGTGTCTTGCCCAGTTGAATGGTTAAGTTGGCAGTAATTATCGAATTGTAAATGTATTTATGTTTATAATTGTAGAATAATGGCAAGTCAATTTAACCATTCTCTTTTTAGTGTCAAACTAATTGTTTAAATTTAGGAATACTTTTTGCTATTATAGAAAAAGGACAGAACAATGACATGATTTTGAATACATTTAGCTTTTGATTCGTATAACAGTAATAAATACAAGTCTTTGGGCTGTTTGTCTGTATTTTAAAGTAAGAGCCGAACCATGAACTCCAGTCGGATGCAGTTCCCATCCATCATACAAAACCATAAGCAATATGCTTAGTTCCATGAATATTAAAAATAAACTGATTATCATTCAGTTGCTTACAGCAGTTGTAGCAATTATGCTCTGCGGTTTGTTTTTTGGATTGAGTTATTTCAACAAACTCAAAGACAATGAGGTGAAGCATCTTTACTTTAGCAGCAAGGCAACAAGCGAAGTTTTGAGTCCGCATCTACAATTTTATAATGGAATGTCCAACAAAAAGGACAATCCTTCTGCTAGTGAACTTCTTGAAAACATTGACAATATAGCTTCTGGTAACTTCGCAACTCAATCAAGGATTCAGAGTGCTACTGTTTTTGACAAAGACAACAATGCCATTGTAAAATATACCAAAACTGACCAACAATACTTCAATGACTATACAAGTGAGGCTTCTTCAAAAGAATTGTGGCATGAAGACAAAAGTGGCTACTACAACATGTATAGTAAGATTTATTTAGGTGATAGCTATGAGGGACGTATTTCTATTCGCTACAAATCTGCCGCTGACCAGATACTTCAAGACATCTTCAAAATATCAGCGATTGTACTTTTCATTGGTTTCATTGTTGCATTCGGTTTATCCACCATCCTCCAAAAATCCATATCCGAACCCATATTGAAGTTGGTGTCGAGTATGCGTCAAGTTTCAGAATCAAAAAATTACGATATTCGAGTAGCCCAAAGTGGTTCAGACGAAATTGCAGAGTTGTCGAGTGGTTTCAATGAAATGTTGTCTCAAATCAAACAAAGAGACGATGAAGTACAAATGGCTCGAAACAGTTTGGAACAACGGGTACAAGAAAGAACCAAAGAACTGAATGAGAAAGCTCGTGCGCTTGAGATTTCCAATAAAGAATTGGAACAATTTGCTTACATCGCTTCTCATGACCTTCAAGAACCTCTTCGCATGATTGGCAGTTTTGCCCAGCTGATTGCTCGCCGATACAAAGGCAAAATCAATGGTGAAATCAATGATTACATCGACTTTATTGTGGAAGGAGTTTCAAGAATGCAGAACCTTATTGAAGATTTACTCCTCTTTTCAAGAGTGAATACCCGCAAAACCAATTTCCAAAAAGCAGACTTCAAAAACATCATTGAAAAATGCAAATCCAATCTTCGATATGCTATCGAAACAAATGAGGCGCAGATTTCTTATAATGCTATGCCACACTTGGTGATAGACGACTTGAAGATATTGCAGCTTTTTCAGAATCTGGTCAGCAATGCCATTAAGTTTCGGTCAGACGTTCCGCCCCTCATACACATTGCAGCCGAGGAACAAGAAAATCATTGGCTGTTTGCGGTAAAAGACAATGGAATTGGTATCGAAAAAGAATATGGTAAAAAAGTATTTATGATTTTCCAACGACTTCACAAAAATACCTATCCTGGTACAGGAATCGGCTTGTCTATCTGCAAACGTATTGTAGAACTTCACAAAGGAAATATATGGTTTGAATCAGAAGCAGGTCAAGGCACTACCTTCTTTTTTACCATCGACAAAGATATGCAGCCTGCAATGTTGGAAGAGGCGGCGAACAGTTCTTCGTACTAAAAACCGAATATAGGTGAAAAAACAAACCCTCAATCCCAAAGCATTATTCAACTCAAAACAATATGGATTCTCTCAAATAGTGGTTTCAAATCCAGGTAAAATTGTGTTTATTTCGGGGCAAGTAGCATGGGATGAAGACTTGAATATAGTAGGAAAAGACAACCTCGCTCTACAAACTCAAAAATCTTTACATAATTTGGAAACAGCTATAAAAGCGGCTGGAGGAACACTGGAAGATATTGTTATGCTGAGGATTTATAAAGTAAACTACCAAAAAGAAGATGGTACTATCATTAGTCAAATCTTGAAAGATGCTTTTGGAATAGAGAATCCTCCTGCCAGTACTTGGCTTAGTGTGAATGGATTGGCAAATGAAGGGTTTATGATAGAGATTGAAGCACAAGCGGTTCTCTAATCACTTATTTCTTACTCATCTTATTAGCTTCAAGATAAAAGGAAGTTGAAAGTTTCAAATCAGAAGATTTGAAACTTTTTTTTTAAAAAAACATCCGATGAGAGCTAAAACACAAGTGATTATTGACCTGTATCTAAAGCTTTCATCGGATGAATAAGGAGAGTGGAATTTGTAGTCTTATTTTTTCAGTGTTATTTCTAACCTACCAATTACCAAACCTATCGAATCAAAGTCACATTTCCTGTATAGAGACGTTGAGTATCATCATTGAAGGTTACAATAAGGTAATAGACATAGATTCCAATGTTTTGTTCTCGGTTTTGGTAAATCCCATCCCAACCGTCTAAGGTAGGATTGGTGCTTTCAAATACACGGTTTCCACTTCTATCATAGACCGCAAAATCTGCTTCTTTAAAATCTCGAAGAAGAATTCTGAATTCATCATTAACACCATCGTTATTGGGACTAAAAGCCGTAGGAATTGCAATTTTGCTTTCCTTTACGATATTTACCCGATAAGTAGCCGAAACAGAACAACCACTACTCAATTCTGCAATCACTACACTATAATTGGTCGAAACACTTGGAGAAGCAATAGGATTTGGACAGTTACTACAACTCAAATCATCAGAAGGTGACCAAACATAAGACAATTCATTGCCATTGCTGATAGTAGCTTCAACATCCAATGTGATACGCTCACCAGGGCGAATCGTTGTATCTTGAAGAGTAGTCAATACATCAATCGTGAAAATATCTATTTCCCCTAGTTCAACATTGGAGCAGTTTTCGCCCACTTCTACGGTCAGCGAAATGTTTTGTAAACCTATTGAAGGCCATTGTACAACAGGATTTGCATCATCTCCATTTACCTGCGTTCCATCGCCAAAATCCCAAATAAAAGTAGCCGCTGAAGGATCCACATTTCCTGTATAAGTAATGCTTACTTCTTCGTTTGCACAAGCCCCCGCATTCGCTTCAAAAGTTGCAGTCGGCTCGGAGAATACATCAATCACTCGACAATCTTGAGCAGTACAACCTGAAGCTGGGTCGGTATAAGTAGCACAAATTTCATGTGTATCAATGCCCGCCAAGGTGGTATTGAAAATATTGGAGTTGGCAGCAATTCCTGGTCCTGCAAAAACAGCATCTGCAATACTTGCTGTAAGGAGAACATCCCCTGTTGATTCACAATAACTGTTGTCCAGACCTTCAATAATCAAACTTGGAGGAGCAGTAATGCTTACATCTGCTGTCACCGCCACGCCACAATCAGGATTAGGTGTGGTATAAGTAATCGTGTAGGTATTACCTGGGACTGTCGATGCAATGTCTATTTCACCTGTTGCCAAATCAATAAGCGCACCATCGCTGATGCTAAAAGTACCCCCCTGTGTTGATCCAGTACCCAGTATAGGTAGGGCAGGAGGAGCATTTTCGTCAAAACAAATCGGAGTATCGTAAGACAAATCTGCTACGTCACCATCCCTAACGATTACCGATACTTCGGTAGGTGTATTGTCACAGTCATCATCAACTCTTGTGATATAAAAAAGGAAAGTTGTATTATTAGAAGTAACAAACGGATTGACATCCAATTGATTGCCAGTGCCTATCAAGTCGTTTAATCCACTGTCTGAATAAAAATTGTATGTACCAGTCGGGTCGTTTATCATAAGCGTCAAATCGTCTCCTACACATACATCAAGGTCTTCGACAAGAACCTGTAGGTCGGCAGCTGTAATGTTGAGAATCAATTGCTCACCAGGACCAGATGTATTATTGCACAAATCTTCAATCATTCCAGGAAGGGATAAGATATATTGTCCTTCTACTTCAATTGGTGGATCAAAAAAGATATTGAAAAAACGGTCGTATTCTGCGCCATCTATACAAGCTTGTGAGGTAATGTCTGTAATTGTATGTGTACCATTAGGTCCCATTAGCATGAAATCTGATACTTCGACCGTACTACAAAATACGTTCTCAGGAAGTTTGAGTCGAATATTACTGGCTCCACACAAAATCGCTGCCTCCAAACTAGGAGCCTCATCATCAAAAACAACCGCCGTTGAAAGGTCAAAATTCAGTGTATAACCATTTGGAGAAACCGAAAATTGACTGATATTGATAACATACGTTTCATTGGCCTCCACAGGAATGAGTGCATTTTGATTGGGGTCTGCTCCAGAAGCAGTCGTTTGAGAAGTTGCGCCTGTTGCGCCTGTCACTCCATTATCAGAAGAAAAGTTACAGCTTTTTAAGAGTGAAATATCTGAAAAAATATCCTCACAATTGGCATCCGAAATATTGAAGACTGCCCAATCATAATCATCGTTTAAATTATTAGGTGTAATCGTAAAGCCCAAGTCACCACTACTCAAAACAGTGAAAGTGTACCAAACACTGTTTCTTTCGTCTTGCAAACAGTTTATAGCGGGGTTGATTTCATCCAAAACATTTCCTTCGCCTACAAAAGCATTCGTTTCAGAGTATTCTCCCAAACAAAGCGGAATAGCTCCCAAACAATCTTGTTCATTTGGAAATAATTCGACTTCTGGGCAATTTTCACTAAAGCAAGACCATGTCGCTTCCCAGCCAGGGAAATGTGTATCTCCATCCGATGTAAATACAATAGTAATACAACCACTATTTGCTTCCAAATTGGGAATGGTCTCTATACCGTCATTGTGAAACAAAAGAAGGGGGGAAGAATCATTAGGGCCGTCATAAACTTCAATGGCATCAAAGTTGCCTTCTACAGCTACTGTTCCCAAAGACAAGCTAATACAGGTAGGATTAGAGCTTGGACAAATTGTAAAGGTGAAATTTTCGTTCGGACCATATCCATCCGTTGGCCCTC
>JBMYXW010000257.1:0-5200 GCA_049608825.1 Chitinophagales bacterium | reverse complement strand
GTTGGATGTAATAAATGTAACTGATGAGTGCGCCTAAATAAAAAGCGGCAAAAAGAACATCTTTACGCTCCGTAATCCATGCGACCGATTCTACGTGCATGGGGTGAATGGCAAATAAGATACTTACCAAAAACGCTGCAATCAACTGTACTCGCAATCGAATCGCTAACCAAAATACCAATACCGCATTGAGTAAGTGCAGTAACAAATTATTGAAGTGATGTACAAAAGGGTTTGTACCAAAAAAATGCTTTTCGATGGCAAATGAGAGGGTTGTCAGTGGATTGTAGTTGCCATACAAAGCATTGGTAAACATTCCTCCAATATTTGCCCAACTGAGTTCATTGATGTATTGATTGGAAACAGCATATCCATAATCGTCCCAAGATTGGATAAACTGTCCCGATAAGGAAGGAAATAAAACCAAGAATGTAATCACTGTAAGAGAAGCAATAGCCACCCATATATGCGGATATCGCCACCAATACAATAGTTTGGGTTTGTTTTTTATGCTTGCTTCTATACTACGCTTTGTTTCCATTTGGCAAATATAAGGAACTCTCCAAAAATGTTCGCAGTCTCCCAATTGACATTCATTTCAATTCCGCTTTACTCATAGTTGATTTTTCGTAATTTTGTCAAAAATCCATCTTATATGAACAATCGTTTACTGCTATTATTGACATTCTTACTTTCTACCCCCTTATTTTCACAAAATTCGCATCACTGTGGATTTGACGATTATCGAAATCACCAAATCGAAAAAAATCCTCAATACTTGGATAAGTGGCAAAGCATTGAAGATTTTACCCAAGCTTATGTGAAAAAACACCAAGAAGCAGGAGAAAAAATAGCCGATGTAATAACAATCCCTCTGGTTGTTCATGTAGTTCATACGGTCAATCGCCCTGCAAGCAATGTGAGTGAAGCAAAAATTCAATCTCAGATTGAGGCTTTGAACCGAGATTTTCGCCTAATGAATGCAGATACAAACAAAGTTGATCCAGATTTTCGTCACCTTATGGCAGATATTGAAATAGAATTTTGCTTGGCAAAAAGAGATCCAGATGGGCTTCCTACAATAGGTATTACTCGAACAGAAACCGAAGCGGAACGTTTTTTTGTAGAATCCGATGAAATCAAATCATCTGCAACGGGTGGTAAAGACCCATGGCCCTACGACCAGTATTTGAACATGTGGGTTTGCAACAATATATGCAGCAATTTTGGAGGCTGTGGTATTTTGGGCTACGCAACGCCTCCCAATTTCAGCACCCCCGAAACAGATGGAGTCGTGATTCAATACAATTTTTTTGGTTCGACTCAGCCTGTTAATTCTGCCTTCAATCGTGGACGAACTGCGGTTCACGAAATAGGACATTGGCTCAATCTATCACACATCTGGGGCAATGGTGCGGATAATCCCAATTGTACTGGTGATGATATGGTAGATGATACTCCTCAAACAAGTGGTCCAAATTTTGGCTGTCCTGCTGTTGCGCCCAATACCTGCACCGATGAACCTATTGACTTTGTGGACATGACCGAAAACTACATGGACTACAGCAATGATGCCTGCTTGAATATGTTTACAACAGGTCAAAAACTCCGAATGAGAGCCATGCTTGATGAAGGTGGATTTAGGTCTTCACTTTTGGAATCTTTGGGTTGTGTTCCTGTGGAACAAGGACAAGATGATGTTCGATTGGTTTCGGTTAGTCAGCCCAATGATACAGAGGAGGTTTGTTATTCTTTCCAACCACAACTTACTATACAAAATTTGGGTACAGATCCTCTTGTCTTTTTCACAGTAGATTACACATTGAATGGCGAAACCAGTAGTCATGTATGGGCAGGCTTAATAGAAACATTCCAAAATGAAACCATTACATTGCCTCCTCTTGAAGTCAACAGTACTGATACAGACAATCAATTGGTTATTTTGATAACGAAACCCAATGATAGAGAGGATTTCAATATTGCAAACAATGGCGCAGTGGTTAATTTTCAATCCATTGCACCTGCTACCAAAACCATTTCTTTTGAAGAATCTTTCCAAACACCTCCCAATTTTCCTTTTCCTCCAATCGGTTGGGGAGTCTTCAATGGAGACAATGATTTTGACTTTCGATTCAAAAAAAGCAATGACGCAGGTTATAGCGATACTCAATCGGCATATATGCCCAATTTTGGATCCAATGCAACCTACATTGGTGAAATAGACGACATCTTCAGTCCCTCTTTAAATTTTGAAGGGAGCTATGACAGCCTTTACCTTCAATTGTTTTATGCTTATACAAGTATGGGAGAAGGTACTATTTCGGACACTTTAGATATTTTGATTTCGATAGATTGTGGTGAAACCTATACAAGCCTCCACAAGTTTTTTGGCGAAGAATTGATTACAGCCGACCCTACTGCGGAGGTTTTTGTACCGATGGAAGGACAATGGCGTGAGGGATTGGTAAACTTGATTGATTACAAAGATTTTAGAAATGTAAACCTCAAAATTCGACAAATTCGTGGATCGGGTAATGATTTGTATGTGGATGATCTCAACTTCTTGACTACCTTGACTTCTATTGAAGGAAATACACTGCAAAACCAAGTGGCGATTCATGCCTATCCAAATCCAGTGAGAGACAAGACAATCATTGAATTAAGTGATTTGCCCATCAACCAAAATGTTCAATTAAGCATTAGCAATAAAGCGGGGCAAGTGGTTTACCAACAAATCATTAATAGTCCTAATAATCAAAAAACCATAGAATTGCCTGTTAGCCAACTCAACACAGGAATGTATGTCATCAGTCTAAACAGCAAAAAACAAAATTCGCACACGAAATTTGTGGTAATCCGTTGATAATTAATGGCCAATTTTGATTTTTTGAATAAACTACAATTAATTTACCAAATCCCATATACACATGAAAAATTTGTTTTCATTCCTTGTTACCGTTCTCTGTTTCAGTGCCTTTAGCACCGCACAGGAACACAGCCACGAACATACTGTTCCCTGTGGCATAGATGCTTATTCACAACAACTATACGATCAAAATCCTAAGGAATATTTGGAAGCGGAAGCCCACTCTCGTGAACAAATCAAAAACTGGATTGCGACCAACAAAGACCGTCTTCAAAAGAAAGCCGAAATTATCACCATACCAATTGTATTTCATGTGGTTTGGTCGAGCGATTCACCCAATTCCAATGTCAGTGATGAACAAATTTATTCACAAATAGAGGCGCTCAACCGAGACTTTCGAGCACAAAACGACTTGAGTATCGTAAGGAATATTTTTCAAGATCGTATTGCAGACATGGAAATTGAATTCAAATTGGCTGAATTTGATCCCGATGGCAATTTAACTACAGGCATTACCCGTACCGAAACAGATGTAGAAGAATGGGATATTGACGATGCAAGTGCTATGAAATATAATATAAATGGGGGTAAAGACCCTTGGCCTTCGAGAGATTACCTAAATATCTGGATTATTACTCGCCTTCAAGAAAATGGGATTGCGGGATATGCTCAACCAGGAAACAGTTTTCCTTCAAATGCACGAATTGATGGAGTCGTTATTGTTCACCGTTATTTGGGTCAAATAGGAACTGCCAGTCCTGGCGATTTTGGTAGAACGGGTACGCACGAAGTAGGGCATTGGTTGAGCCTTCACCATACTTGGGGAGCATTCAACTCTGGTGATCAAACTCCCAGTTGTTTGGATGAAGACGATGAAATATCCGATACTCCTTTTACATTGGATGCCAACTTTGGCTGCAACTTCAATCGAAATCAATGTTCACAAGAAAACCCAGATTTTCCTGATATGATTGAGAATTACATGGATTATGCAAACTCCAACTGCCAAGGTTTGTTCACACATGGTCAAAAAGACAGAGCAAGAGCCCTTCTGAATACCACTCGACAACAGATCGTTAATTCTACTGGATTGCGAGCTCGAGGCGAGAATGATGTGATGTTGACCAAAATTTTGAACCCAACTTCCAATGACAATACCTGTTCGACCATAGAACCTGTTATTGAAGTGGTTAATTTTGGAACAAAAGATTTGTTTTATTTTGAAATCAAATACAAAGTGGATGGAGAAGAATATTTACACCAATGGATCAGTACAGATGGTTTGTCTCCTTGGGGAAGCCTAAACAACAATCCCAAGAAAGTAACCGTAACGCTTCCTGAAGTTGCCCTGAATGCTGCTCAAAACGAACATACACTTGAGGTAGAGGTAAAGACTCCAAATGGTAGTGTGAGTGAGTTCGATTTGTCAGACAACAATTTGTCGGTAAATTTTGAAGCCGTTGCTGCTGGACAATCTCCTTACTTCAATGAAGAATTTGACTTTGTTATATTTCCTCCTCTTGGATGGACAATCTTCAATCGTGACAACCAGTTCCAAGGTCGATTCAAGGGAACTAAAGATGCCTCAATGGAGGTAGGCTACGAAGATACACAGGCTGCTTTGATGCACAATTTTGGGTACGATGCTGTGGGTGAAATAGATGAATTGATTTTACCTCCCTTGGATTTCACAGGAGATTTGGGTAAAATTTCGCTCCATTACTACTATGCGTATGCCTATGTGGATGACAACAGTGTATCGGATACTTTGACCGTAATGATTTCGGATGATTGTGGTGCGAGTTATGTTCCCGTTGCACGTCTATTTGGTGAAGATCTCGTAACCGCCTCTCCTACTGCCGATTCTTTTGCTCCATCACAGGGAGAATGGCAGAAAGCCAAAGTGGATTTGTCGAGTTTTATTGGAACAACCAATCACATCAAAGTTAAGTTTAGCCAAACTCGTGGCACGGGCAACAATCTATTTATTGATGCCGCAGAATTACTATCCGAAACAACAGATATTC
Organism: Chitinophagales bacterium; assembly: GCA_049608825.1. Classification (GTDB taxonomy): domain Bacteria; phylum Bacteroidota; class Bacteroidia; order Chitinophagales; family UBA2359; genus JAUHXA01. Next base: position 307 of record JBMYXW010000257.1, on the reverse strand, counting down.
CATCGGTTATCACCGAAACGACTTTGAAGCTTTTTCCCAATCCTACTCGTCAATTGGTACAATTGCAGTTTGGAGCAAAAGAAGCTGCCCATGTTCAAGTAGATATTTTGGACAAAGCGGGGCGACTTGTAAGCAGCCAAAACATTGCGGCAACAGGTGGTTTGAATCAACACGAGATTGCTTTGGATAAATTTCCAACAGGGGTTTATTTTGTACGAGTGCAGGATGGCAGCCAAGTAATGACCAAGAAATTGCTTGTTTTTTAGATAAAATGTTAGAAGTAAGTATTTTTTGGGTGCATCCCAAA
>JBMYXW010000256.1:0-5202 GCA_049608825.1 Chitinophagales bacterium | reverse complement strand
GATGGAATATACATCGAAAAATTTATTGAAGAGCCTCGACACATCGAAATCCAAATCATAGGAGACCAATACGGAACGGCTTGTCATCTATCCGAAAGAGATTGTAGTATTCAACGTCGTCATCAAAAATTAGTAGAAGAATCTCCTTCTCCTTTTGTAGATCAAGAACTTCGTGAAAAAATGGGAGCTGCCGCTATCAATGCTGCAAATTCTATTAGTTATGAAAGTTTGGGAACAGTAGAATTTTTGGTGGACAAATACAAAAAATTCTACTTCATGGAGATGAATACCCGTGTACAAGTAGAACATCCCGTAACAGAGGAAGTTATCAATTATGACCTCATCAAAGAACAGATAAAAGTGGCTGCTGGTGTTGCTATTTCGGGCAAAAACTATTTCCCAATAGGTCATGCCATCGAATGTCGCATCAATGCCGAAGACCCCTTCAATGATTTTCGTCCAAGTCCAGGTAGAATCACCGAATTGCATACGTCAAAAGGTCATGGAGTACGTGTAGATACGCATATATATGCTGGCTATACCGTTCCGCCTTATTACGATTCTATGTTGGCAAAAGTGATTGTTCATGCCAATGACCGAAATGAAGCTATTGCTAAAATGAAAAGAGCTTTAGATGAGTTCATCATTGAAGGTGTGAAAACTACGATTCCTTTTCATCAAAAATTGATGGATAATGAAAAATTCATTGAAGGAGACTTCAATACAAGTTTTCTAAATGACTTTGATTATTCATAAGAAAAATCAAGCTCTGGAACGCTGAAAAATAACTTTATATTTACTTTTAGAAGGTGTTGATTTTAAATGTTTTTGCACATTCAAAATTCAATATTTATTCATTCAAGATTGCTCTATGATTAGCCTCGCCAACATCTCCATACAATACGGTGGTCGTTTCCTTTTTGACGACATCAGTTTCACCATTACCGAAAAAGACCGCATTGGTTTAGTCGGCAAAAATGGTGCGGGTAAATCTACCATGCTAAAGGTTTTGATAGGTGAAATATTGGGCGAAAGCGGCACTATTTCGATGGACAATGGGACTACCTTGGGTTATTTGCCACAGGACAAAAAGGTAAGAAATACCAAAACTGTTGCCGAAGAAGCCGCTACTGCTTTTGAAGAAGTTCAAAAGGTAGAACATAAACTAAAAGAAATTCATAAAGAAGTAGAGGTAAGAACCGACTACGAATCAGAGGATTACTTCAAGTTGTTGGAACGCATGACCGAAGCCCAAGATCGCCTGCATCGTTTGGGCGGTTTGACGATTCGAGAAGACATCGAAAAAATACTCAAAGGTTTGGGCTTCAAAAATGGAGACTTTGACCGATTGATGAGTGAGTTTAGTGGAGGTTGGCAGATGCGAGTTGAGTTGGCGAAGATTCTATTGATGCGTCCTGATTATGTGTTGTTGGATGAGCCTACCAATCACTTGGATATTGAATCCATCATGTGGTTGGAAGATTTTTTGGCAGACTATCCAGGAGGTGTATTGTTGATTTCGCATGACCGGGCATTTTTGGACAAAGTAACGAATCGCACCGTTGAATTGGTCAACGGCAAGGCTTACGATTACCGTACTTCTTACAGCAAATTCATGGAACTGCGTGAAGAGCGCATCGAAAAACAAAAAACAGAAGCTCAAAGACAAGAAAAATACATCGAACACACCGAAACCCTCATCAACAAGTTTCGGGCAAAGAAAAACAAAGCCAAATTTGCCCAATCACTGATTAAGAAATTGGATAGAATTGAAAAAATCGATGTGGATGACAAAGAATCTGCTTCTATCAAATTTCGGTTTCCACCAGCACCTCGCTCTGGAAAAATTGTGGCAGAAGCCAAAAGTATGACCAAACGTTATGACAAACATTTGGTATTGAAGGACATTGATTTTGTATTAGAAAGAGGAGAAAAAATTGCTTTTGTCGGCAAAAACGGAGAAGGAAAAACAACACTTGCCAAGATTATTCACCGCAAATTGGATTATGAAGGACACTGTGAGTTGGGGCATAATGTAAGTATTGGTTACTACGAACAGCATCAAGCCGAAACAATGGATGGTGACCAAACGGTTTTGCAGATTATTGACGATGCTGCAACGGGTGAAATGCGCCACAAAGTTCGGAGTTTGTTGGGTGCGTTTTTGTTTAGTGGTGAAGATGTGGATAAAAAAGTGCAGGTACTTTCGGGAGGTGAAAAATCTCGTTTGGCATTGGCTCGATTGCTTTTAGACCCTGTAAACCTATTGATTCTGGATGAGCCTACCAATCATCTCGACATGCAAGCCAAAGAGGTATTGAAGACAGCTCTTCAAAATTTTGATGGCTCATTGATTCTTGTCTCGCATGATCGTGATTTTTTACAGGGATTGACAGACAAGGTCTATGAATTTCGTGACCAAAAAATCAAACCTTATATCGGTGATATTTACGCTTTTTTGGAAGAGCGTAAATTGCAGGATTTGGCAGAGCTGAATTTGAAACAGGAACGAGCGAAGAAACAAGAAGCTTCTACAAATAAAAAAGACCGGATTGCTCTTCGAGACACGATTCGGGATTTAGACAAAAATATCAAACGTCAGTCTAATAAGGTTTCAAAGTCGGAAAGACGAATTTCAGACCTTGAAAGGAAAATTGCAGAAGGAGAAAAGACCATGTCTGACCCCGATTTTTATACGAATCACAAAGACCCCAATGGTTTTATGAATGAGTACAACCAATCCAAAACCTATCTCAAGACTGAAATGAGTCGATGGGAAGAACTTGCTTTTGAGCTAGAAGTACTCAAAGAAGAAAGAGCCGAGTACGAATAATATTAGGCAATCTTAAAACATAACCTGTTCGCTTACAAAGTACTGCTTGAACTTGTTTTGAGTTTATCTTAGTCTTCACAATACTTACTCAACATTTGCAGCGCATCATAGCTGCCCAAACTTTCCGCTTGTTTCCAATCGGCACAAGCAGCTTGTATCCGATTGAGGCGGTGTTTGGCATTTCCTCTTCTCAAAAAGGCATCCGTATTGCGACGGTCAATGTTGATGATTTGGGTGAAATCTCGGATAGCACCATCGTAATCCCCCAACATAAACTTGAAGTTGGCCCTCGCTCCATAGGCTTCGGTATATTCAGGGTCAATCTGCAATGCCTTGTCGAAATCCTCCAATGCACCATCGTTGTCGTTCATCAAACGTTTGGTACTCGCTCTGTTAATAAAGGCTTGTTTGAGTTTGGGGTTGAGTTTGATTGCCTTATCGCAGTCCTTCAAAGAGGCTTGGAAGTCATTGAATAAGACTCGGTGAATAATGCTTCGATTGCTGTATGCTTTGCTGTATTTGCCGTCAATCGCCAATGCCTTGTTGTAGTTTTCCAAAGCATCTCGGTATTTTCCCATGAAGTAAAGAGAATTTCCTCGATAATTGTAGGCATCAATGTAGTCTCTGTCGAGTTTGATTACTTGGTCAAAATCCTTGATTGCCAACTCGTATTTCTGCAACTCATATTTGGCGTAGCCTCTGAAATACCAACAATTGATGAGAGTCGGATTCAATCGAATCGCTATATCGTAATCTGCAATGGCATCTTCAAAACGTTTGAGGCGGTATTTGGCATCTCCTCGATTGTCGTAGGGTTTGGCAAAATTGGGGTCTAAGGCAATGGCTTGGGTGTGGTCGTCAATAGCTTCTTCATATTTGCCGATGATGTATTTGCAGTAACCTCGATAATAAAAAGCACTTTTATTGTCGGGGTCGAGTTGAACGGCTTTGGTATAGTCGCTGATGGCTTGGCGAAACTTTTGTTGTTTGAAGCGGCAATTTCCCCGATTGTTGTAGGCATTCGCAAAAGTTGGGTCAATACTTACGACTTCTGTGTAATCTATTTCTGCTTGTTTATACTGTTTCAATTTGTACTTAGAATCGGCTCTTACATTGAAGGCTTTGGCATGTCCTTTGTCCAAATTTACCGCTTTTGTCGCATCTGCAATCGCTCCCTCAAGCCTGCTCAAACGATATTTGGATAGACCTCTAAAGTAGTAGGATTCTGCTTGATTGGGTTTTTGCTGAATGGCAGAGGTGAAGTCGTCAATGGCTGAATCGTACTTTTTTTGTTTGAAATTGGCGTAGGCTCTGTAAAAATAGGCTTTGCTATAATTGGGATCGAGCTTCAATAAGTGATTCAAATCCTTCAAACAAGCTGGATAATTATCCATTTTGAAGTAAAGAACTCCTCGGTAAAAATAGGCATTTTTGCTTCCTTTGCCCAGTTTGATCGCCATATCAAAGTCTTTGAGAGCTGCAATATTGTTGTTTTGGTGGTAAAATACATTGCCTCGATTGCCATAAGCAGTTCCATATTTGGGGTCGAGTTCAATGGCTTTGTCAAAGTCTTTGCGAGCAGCATCGTATTTTTTTATTTGATAATAGGTCAAACCTCTGTTGTTCAAGGCTTCTTTGTATTGAGGCTGCAAATTCAATGCTTTGTTGAAGTCTATTAAGGCGGCATCGTATCGCTTCAAATCGTACTTGACATTGGCTCGGTTGTAATAGCCTTGTGCATACAAAGGATTGACATTGATAGCCTGTGAAAACAAACTGATGGCTGCTTCATAATCTCCTGCTCTGGCTTTGTTGTTGCCTTTTTGGTTGAGTTCTTCGACATTTTGGGCATACATATTTTGACCAAAAACAGTGAAGAAAAACAAAATTGAAGCGAAAGAAAAACGATATAAAGTAGTGATGCGTGAGTTTTGGTTGGTTAAAGCTGCAAAAATATTGGAATGTGGCTTTTTCATTGAAGAAATACAATTTTGGCGTTTACGGATTGCTTTATTTATAGCAAGAAATATGCTAAGTTTTCAAAGATAGTAAAAGGTAAGCAAAATTGTAAGGAGGAGTTTTTAAAGAAAAGTTAAATTCGGATTCTTCAATTTGTTTTCATTCTCAATTCATGTGGGCTTGTTTTTGGAATCCGTTCAATAATTCCCCTCGTTTCCAAATCCAATTTGACCGAAACGATATACCACATTACTTTTCCGTCAAATGTCTTGGATAGTTTTTCGACTGCCAAATCGTTCAAACTCTGGTAGGAAATGGTTTCGTGTTCTTCAATGGTTTTGAGGATGAAATCTTTGATGAGGTAATATTTGCTTTGAAGGATGTTAACTCCTTTTTTGCCTTGTGGGTGT
>JBMYXW010000255.1:0-5208 GCA_049608825.1 Chitinophagales bacterium | reverse complement strand
TATGGCAGTGAATTTCAAGAAACGGAATACCACAGTTGTTTGTTGGTCGATGATTTGGGCATCAAAATCACGAACTTGGAAGGTCGAAAAGCCCGACAACCTGGGCGAATTTTGGAGTTTGGAGACGAAGGCATTTTGGCGAAAGTAGCAGGTGATGCGACCCATGCTTATTCGTGGGAATGGCATTGGCAAGCGAAATCTGCTCTGGAAGACCACTCTTGGCTCGGCACAGACAATTGGGAAAAAGTGACCGAAACTTGGAACGATTTCCGCTACCAACAGGGAAATGAATTTTACCACAATCTCGCTTTCTACGACTACGCCAACTGGAACTCGCCAGGCAATTTGGAGCGCATCATCAAACGCCCCTTCAATCCCATGCAAAGAGTCTATCGAACTGCCGCCATGGTCAGAGCTGCAAAACCCTATGTCATCATTGCAGACGATGTCCAAAAAGATGACACCGAACACAATTACAAATGGTTGGCACAAGTCGCGAATGATTTGAGTGTCACCGCAACGGATGTGCAATTGACCTTAGAAGACTACCGAAACGATGTGATTTTGAGCGAAACGGAAGGCAATCGAAAGTTGTTGGTCAGGGTTTTGAACAACAATGGACATTGTGCAGATGGATTGGTATTGCAGGGTGAAGCTGAAAGTGGAGATTACGATGTGAATGGCTATTATTCCATCAATTACGTCGTCAAAGAGGATTCAATAGTGAATGTAGTGGCGGGTAGAAGCATAGAATTGCAGAGTGGATTCAATGCCAATATGGGCAGCACTTTTTCTGCAAAAATCGAAATGTGTGAAGAACCACCTGCTTATTTAGAAACGATTACACCAGGCATCAATGGCAACAGTCCAATTACGAGATTGATTGTGGAAGCAGATGTCGTTGCGCCCGACTTCAAAATCATGCTGTTTCCTTTTGAAGAGGGTGACGAACTGCCTGTCACAGATTGGAATGTAAGCAAAGATACCTTGACGGTGACAATTGGAGGGGAAACGGAAGTGATTGAATTCAAGTCTATTGAAGACAGAACCCACATCAACATCGTCACTCCAATTTCGACTGCAATTGAAGAGGTGGCTATAACGAACGAAACGCTTGAAGAACAGTTTGCAGCTTCAACGGGTATTGAAGAAAGCAACGAATTGTCTGCTTTGAAGGTCTATCCTCTGCCATTTGGCGAACAGTTTGCCCTTCAGTTTGTATCGCTTATGACGCAAGATATTGAAGTCGAGATTTTCAATGTTTTAGGAGAAAAGGTTTATACGCAAAACTTGAAAACCCAAAAAGGCAAGCATGAATTTAATGTGGATGCTTCTGAATGGGCAAGTGGGACTTAATTTTTGCAGCTAAAATCTAAGAGCAAGGTTTTGGAAGTGAAGCGCTTGTTGAAGTGGTAAAAGAATCAAACCCCATAAATACTACGAATCAGAAAGAGTTCAAGAGGGTTTTGATTGGAATGAAACCAAACCTATTCCCATCAAAAGCACCACTCCTACCAATCCCCAAAACCACCAATTACTCGGTTTAAAAATCGGCTCACTGTTCCCCAATTGTACAAAAGCCGCCCAATAATACGGGGCAGCAAATTTGTTGGTGCTGTTCTGCAAATGGGTCAATTTCGCTTGCCGCAAAGCTTCGGACTTGGAAAGTCCTTCCTCCAATTTTTGATAAAAAATGGTCATTAAGTCAGATGTTACACGGTCATTGACCTGCCACAAACTCGTCAATACACTCGGACAATTGGCATACATAAACCCTCTCGACAAACTCATAATTCCCTCACCATTCACCAACTTCCCCGTTCCTGTATTGCAGGCACTCAAAACAACCAAATCGGCATTCAAGCGCAGATTGTAAATGTCGGCTAAGGCGAGGTAGGTATCACTAAAAAAGATTTTGCTGAACATTGGATCCTCATCATCGACACAAGCATGGGTTGCCAAATGAAGGATTTGGTATTGGTCTGCTTGCTCCATAAACAGCTGACTGTTGGTAGCTGTATCTGCAAAAACCTGCCCTCCAATTTGCCCTTGAATGGCTTCAATTTCTGCTCGGTTGTGCGCCAAATTCGCTAAATCGGCAATGACACAACCTCGGTTTTGGGCAATGGTCTTTGTCGCAAATTGAGGAGCGAATCCTCCAAAGGTTTCTTGGGTCTTTTTGGAGGTCATTTGATGGGCAGATAGTAGTAAGGTAGCGGAGTAGGCATAGTTGATGGAATAATCGTTTAATAGATAGTTCAGATTTTGGAGGGTATAATTCGGTTTTTCAGAATCGGGAAGATTCGTGAGTAAGGCTTCAAAAGGTATGTAACCCAATATGCCATCGGCTACAAGGGTTAATTCGTTTATTTCATTGGGAAACAATCCCACAGCAGGTGCGAGCAACTGTTGGTATAAAAAATGGGCAAGCCCTACATATTCTTGATAGGCAGCTTGTTTGTCTGCGGCTGTATGCGGAGGGGTATTGAGGGAGCGTCGTAGTTGGGCTACCTTCTCCAAAAAAAGTGGTGTTTTGGGAAGGGAATAAATGTGGGCATTTTTTTGGCTAATCGCAAACACATAAATGGTGCTGTCTCCTACAAAATACTCCAATAGGGCTTTGGTTGGAGTGAGTAGTTCTTTTTGGATTTGTGAAATGCTGGGCGTGGAAACACCGTATTGAAGTTGGAAATAATCGCCATAATTGCTTTCTAAATTTGCTTGCAGTTCCTCCTGTTTTCTTTTCAAATCAAAAACCAACTGCTTCCATGTTGCCATCTTCAAACTATCTGACTCTGCCTTGTTTTTTTCTTCATATAGTTTGCGTTGGTAAAAAGCCAAGTCTCGTTTGAGGTCGATTTCTTGGTTCAAAATACTGTCCGGCAATTCCGCAAAAGCGATTGCCTCCGCATCTTTCATGGCTGCTAAAAGCAAGGTTGCTTTTCCTCTTTCTGCAAAACCAAAGGCAGTATTTGTATAATCAGTAGATTTGCTATCTACAATATTTTCTTGTTCTTGGAGCAAGAGACTGGTGTAAATCAAGCCTTCGTAAACAGCCGTTGCATTGCCGACTAAAAATTCCTTAGAGCCTTCTGCAATAAACTCTTGCTTCAAAACATCTATCAATTCTGCTGCCAATTGATAGGTATTGTGTGCCATTTCTAAATCCTGTGGATTGCAAGTTACTTGCTCATAATATTGCAGAAAGGTGTGAGCTTTCAATACCAATGCCTCCAATACCTTGACTTTATCAAATACTCGCTCCAAAGCTGGATTTATGTAAATGGTACTTTGGTGAAAATCATTGGAAACGGCTTCTAAAGCCTTTTGCAAATGCGATAAGGCAATCGTGAAATTTCCTTGAAGACTGTTTATTTCGCCAATGTGTCGGTGTGTCGTACTTACAGAGCGATTTTTATTTCCATATTTATCAATGACTGCCTTTAGTGCCAATTCCAATGTATCTAAGGCATTGACATAGTCTTTTTTGACTTTGTAAGCCAATCCTATATTTCGATAAGTTGTATGAATATCGGTACTATCTGTTTGATGCAATCGAAGTGCTTTGTGTAGGTAATGCAAGGCACTATCTGGCTTTTCTGTAGTCAAAAAATTATTAGCTAAATAATTGTAGGTTATTATATAATCATCTATAGGGATATTTTTCAAAGTTGTTTTAGCAAGGAATAAGTTTTGGTACAGATAGTGAAATGATTGATTCAGGCGGTTGGTGATTTCATAAGCAAATGCAAGGTTGTTATTAATAGGTATCAATTCATCTAAGTCGAATTTTAATTGTTGCTGAATACCAATCGCTTGTTGATAATATTCAATAGCCTGATTGTAGTCGCCTTTGGATAAATAAATAACTGCAATATTGTTGTAATTACTGGCAATAAAAAAAGAGTCTTTGGCTGAAACCAAAGGAAGTGCCATTCGTGCTTCCAAACTTTCAAGGGCGGTTTTCAACGCTTTGTCATAGTTGCCTGTCGATTCATACAGTACGGCTAAAAGTTCATAAGCGATTGTTTGTGTTTGACTATTTTTGGGAATTTTTTGTGCAACAGTTATTGCTTTGCCCAACTCTTCTTCCATCTGAGCATATTGGGCAAGGTAAAAATAATTGACCGCTGCACCTACATGGGTCAAGGCATAATCGTCCCATTCTTGGATAGTAGCAAAGCATTTGCTGGCTGCTTTAAAAAAATGAATCGCACTGTCGCGCTTCCCCCATGCAGTAAACGTCTCTGCTTTTCGTTGATAGGATTTGGCCAAAATGCTATCACTTACATTGGTTTCTTTATCAAATTCTTGAATAGCCTTCTCTGCATATTCCAAGCTCTTTTCGTATTGTTCAGACAAAGAATAATTAGTCGACATGAAATTAAAACAATCTATATAGTGTGCTATTAGTCCATATTTTTTGTAAAGATTTTGGGCTTTGGTCAAATACATATAAGCACTATCGTATTGAGCTATAGCTTGAAAATCACCTGCCTTGTCCATCCATGATTGTGCCAGTTCTAAAGGCGAAAAATTAGGGTCGGACAAGGCAGGTGACTGGAAATTTGCATAGTGATTGCCATAAATCAAAAGGCAAATTATGCTGTAGAGTAAATGTTTTTTATACTTGATAAAAATAGCATAGTACATATACCTGTTGTTTGATAAGGAACACTATCTAATGAATCTTTAGATTCTCTCAGTAGAGCTTTGTGTGATGAAGGCTGAAACCCAAATTTGTAAACTTATTTTTGCAATCTGCTATTGTACACAGATACTATGAGACCTCCGAGACTTAGTGCGAGCGGGATTCGGCCAGGTAACATCAAATGAAACGTTAAGGTTATGAGCATCAGCAGGGAGAGTGGGTACAGGACAAGTCAACGGGGTTTGAGTCTGGGAGGTCGTGTCTGGATTGCAAGGGACAGTGAAAGATCCAGAATTTAGTTGAGGAGAGGAGCCGTTGTTGAAAATAGCTTTTACATCTGTAATAGTTACACTTTCTCCTCCGTTTGCAAGACAACGAACACAAATAACAACTATATCGCCACCACTTGTATCCACACAAGTATTTGGTGCTGGACAATCACCTAGAGGGTCCTCACTTGATGCTATTTTGATACTGTATATTCTTATGTTGCTCTCTTCAGCATCCCCATCCCCTTTTTTTGAGGCATCATTAGCTCCTGAATTACAACCAACTAT
>JBMYXW010000254.1:0-5225 GCA_049608825.1 Chitinophagales bacterium | reverse complement strand
TTATTTTTTACCTCTTTCTGAGAGTTTTATTGGCGAGCAATTATCGTATAATACTCGTTGGGAAATGGGATTGCGATGGGATTTTGGGAAAGGGAATTTATTGAAGACTTCTCGTTCTCTAATCAGTGAATAACACCACAGTCTTATTTTACAGACTTTGTTCCTTGTATTTTTTGTCAGTCATAAGGTAGTTTTTCTGTCGAAGGTTTTTTGAAGGTATAACCAACTCGAATATTGAAGCCCAAATGACTTTCGTTTTTAACTTGAGTTATCGTGTAGGAAGTCATTGCAGGGATAATAGATGCTTTGAAGAACAAACCTCCTTCTATGATATTTTGATAGCGATAACCAATGCTTGTATTCATCAGCATAGAAGTATATTCTTTAGCAGGTTTGTATTGAGCGATTTGCATATTTTCTCTTGACTTCAAAACATTATAAATCTACATGACCACAGATTGTCCAATAAGTTCAGTTTGATAATTATGGTTTGTTTCTACCTCATATTTCGTCTTAAAAATCCTCTCTATTTTTTCAATAAACCCTTTATTTTCAACATTGTCCATTACCGACTTCCGATAAGCATAATACAACTCTTTTATTTCCCTTTTTTCCGCATCTGTCAATTGAGATAAATCCAACATAAGACCATTGTTCAAATCATTCGGCTCAAATTTCTTCAATCCATCTCCATATTCCCTTCGATTATCGCTAAAAATTTCTCTTGCAATACTCGTTTGCAGATAAGCAAACAATAGGTCAACATCCATATTGCTAAACAAATCTGATTTTGGATAGATGCAATGAAAGGTGGTTAAATTTGAAATTTCTGCTTCATTTCGTATAAACTTGACCTTGTTTCTATTGAATACGCTCACCCAAATCGGAGAAGGAGGTCTGTTTTCATTGATAAACCAAGGTTTTCTCCTTGAAGTAAGGAATTTTTTATTAACTCCTTCTTCTTCACCTAACTGGATATAATTCAAAACATCGGTTTCGGTAGGCGTTTTACCAGCATTGAAAAGATAAACATTGGCATTAGCCTCTTTTAGTTTTTCAAATTTTTCGGATGTAAAAAATGGCGAATCAACGTCTTTTGATTTGGTAATACAGGGCAATAAACTATCAAGAGGAATCTTAAATTTTTCAGCTTTCTCTTTATTGAAGATGAAAAATTTATTTGCCCCTGTCGCTATTCCTCTCACCACTTTTGCCACACTTTTGAATGGAACAAGGTTCTTATATTTTAGACTTTGCTGAGTTTGGTAATAAGCCCTCCATTTTATATTTGGATTCAATTCTTTATTGAGAACCAAATTTTTAGACAAATTGGTTTTTGTGTTTTTTATTTGAGATTTTATTGCTTCAAATTGTTCCCTATTTTCGATTGTCGAAAAACTAACAAAAGAACATTCCTCCTCTTTTGACAAAAGTAAGATAGCACTTGTCGTAAGCGCATCGTCAAAAATATTTTCTTTGAAATCGAAAATGATAATGTGTTTTAAAGCATTCGTTTGAAGCAGATATTCCTTGACAAACGTACCATAATCCGAATTTAGAAATTCAGAAGGAATGATATAGGCAGCCTTCCCTCCTTCATTTAGTTGATATATTGATTTGAGTAGGAAAAGTGTATAAATATTGGTAAATCCATTGAGGTTTACTTTTAGCCTTTTCTTGATTTCTTCTAATGCTTTTTTGTTTTCATAATCGTGAAATTTGAAATAGGGAGGATTGCATAAAATTCCATCATATTTATTTTCCCAATCGTTGAAAAGGTAATCCTCCAAAATCAAATGTATATTAGAGCAATCCCGAAAAGAACTATTAGCTTCTTCAAATATTACAGGGTCAACATCAAATCCCTTTATTTCTACCTCTGCCTTTTTTTTCAATAATAATCGAGAGAAAACACCCAGTCCAAATGCAGGTTCTAGCACTTTTCTTAGTGATTCATTTTTCAAAACCCAGTCAATCATTACCTCTGCCACTTCTTCGGGTGTGAAAAATTGAGCGTACTTTTTACGGTGCGCCAAGCCAACTTTTTGTGAATATGTTTTCTCTAAAATCACTCGGTTAAATTTTATATATTTAGTAATCGCTTGATACTGTCAATGTCCAAATAAGCAGTTCCCTCATCAAAAGAAACATAAAACAATAAACGTCCTCTTCCCATTTTTCTCCGAACACTTTTATGCTTTGGCTCATCAACTTTATAGGCAATTTGGTGGGTTTTTCTTGTGTTTATTTTAATTGTGGTTTTATTCTGATTTTTGATGTCCTTGCTTATTTCGTAATAATCTCCCTCCTTGTCAGAATCAGTTATCAGCGTCAGTATTTCTTTAAAAGATATGCCGTAGACTTTATCAAAAAACACTTGAAAATAGAAGTGTGGCACATTGAATTTTTCAACCCATTTGTAAACCACTTTTATATCTTCAACTTTTGGCGTAATACTCAAATAATCCCTTTTTTGAATCATTTTAATGGCAGTCTTCAATGCTTTGAATAGTTTTCTTAGTTCTTCAAGTCTTGGCGTTGACCTCCAACTCGGACTTACATAACTAACCGCATGAATCGTCTCTTTATCAATTCCATTGAGAATATCAAGGTATTTCTTTCGTTTTGGATGTTTCAAAATATCTGAGTATTCAGCTATTATTTTTGCCTTCAACTGAAATGCTTTTTGTAAATTTGATTGAGTCCTCTTACGCATAAATGCTTCGTAACTATCCATCAAAAAAGCACTTGACCGAATCTCCAAACCTGCCACTGCTAATTTCACATAATCTTCAATGGAAGTATGTTCCAATTTACTCACATCATAACCGAGTTCACTTCTAAAATCTTCTTCTTTGAAAACCAACAAATCAGGGCGTTTTCCGATTGTATCTAATTCGTCTTGAAACGCATTGTAAAATGTGTCAAACCCTTTTTCTCCTGCTATCAAATCATCCGATTTTCCATATCGCACTGCAATAAGCCCTTCAAAAGTCTCATTTATCGCTCTGAATATCAACAATTCTGCCCAATCTCCTTGTTCTTTATTGGTAATGAAATTAGAGGATGCTTGAGTTGGAGGTGACGTTCTTTTTCTTGGTATCGAAAAATCTACAATTGTAGGCGGTATTGATTTCGTAATTTCCCTTATCGTTTCAAAATAATTCATTTCTTCTTTCATAGTCATAGTCCTTAAAAAGCCCCAATTTAATTTCAATCCATCAACCCCTTAATCACCCCTCTCAACTCACTCTTCGCAATCGGCACACCTTGAATCTTATTAAACTGTTCGACCTTCAATAAATACTTATCACGAATCAATTTAGAAAGCTGCCCATTGTTGATTTCGGGAATCAGAACCTTGTCAAAATTGTGAAGCACTTCACCAAGATTTCTTGGAAAAGGATTGAGGTAGCGGATGTGGGCATGTGAAACGCTGTACCCTTCTTCTCCCAATTCTTTGACCACCGACTTGATAACTCCATAAGTAGAACCCCAACCCAAGACCAACAATTCTCCTTTCTCCTCTCCTACTTCAATGTGTTGTTTGGGAATAAAATTGGCAATTTTGTCGACTTTGGCTTGGCGGATTTTGGTCATAAATTCGTGGTTCGCTTGGTCGTAAGAAACATTACCCGTTCTGTCCTCTTTCTCCAAGCCTCCAATGCGGTGCGCCAAACCCGCAGTACCAGGAATCGCCCATTCTCTCACCAAATTTTCGTCTCTATCGTAAGGTAAGAAAGTATCTTCATCCCCTTGTGGCTTTTTGAATTGCACCTTCATGTCAGGAATATCGTCCGCATTCGGAAATTTCCACGGTTCTGCGCCATTCGCAATATAACCATCACTCAACAATACGACAGGCACCATGTGTTGAACTGCAATTCGACAGGCTTCAATCGCTGTGAAAAAGCAATCGGAAGGAGAGGAGGCTGATACAACAGGCATTGGGCATTCACCATTTCGCCCATACATCGCTTGCAGCAAATCAGACTGCTCTGTTTTGGTGGGCAAACCCGTTGAAGGTCCTCCACGTTGAATATTGCAGATGACCAGAGGCAATTCTAAAATCATGGACAAACCAATGGCTTCTCCCTTCAATGCCAATCCTGGTCCAGACGTTCCTGTAATCCCCAAATTACCGCCATAAGCTGCGCCAATTGCCGAACAAACCGCTGCAATTTCGTCTTCAGCTTGGAAGGTTTTTACGCCAAAATGTTTGTATTTGGAGAGTCCATGCAAAATATCGGAGGCGGGTGTAATTGGGTAAGAACCATAAAAAAGCGGCAAACCAAGTTTTTTAGAAGCGGTAATTAGACCAATCACCAAAGCCTCGTTTCCCATGATGCTGCGATACGTTCCGCTTTGAAGGGGAGCAGCTTTTACTTCGTATCGGGTGGTGAACGTTTCGGTGGTTTCACCAAAATTGTACCCTGCATTGAGGGTTTTAAGGTTGGCTTCTAAGATGTCGGGTTTGTGTCCAAATTTGGATTTCAAGAAATTAATTGTGCTTTCCATTTTGCGGTTGTAACGCCAATACAAAAAGCCCAAAACAAACATATTTTTGGAGCGATCTTTTTCTTTTGTACCCAATGGAATCTCCTTCAAACATTCACGGGTGAGTTTGGTAATGGGGATTTTATATACTTCGTAGCTCTCTAAAGTATCGTCTTCTAATGGATTGGAGTCGTATTTTGATAATCGGAGATTTTTGCGGTCGAAGCCATCGATATCCAAGATTACTGTTCCTGCTTTTTTGACATTCTTGAGGTTGGTCTTCAAGGCAGCCGAATTCATCGCTACCAAGACATCAAAGTGGTCACCAGGTGTATAAATAGGAACACTTCCAAAATGTAATTGAAAGCCTGAAACTCCTGCGAGCGTACCTTGTGGCGCACGTATTTCGGCTGGAAAATCGGGAAAAGTGGCAATATCGCTGCCCGTCAACGCAGTATTATTGGTAAATTGGCTTCCTGTAAGCTGCATTCCATCTCCTGAATCTCCTGCAAATTTTATGGTTATTTCTTTCTTAATCTCTGTTGTTCTGCTCATAATACATTCTTTTTTGTCGAGAGAAGACAGTGCATGGTCTTCTTCATAATATTAACAGATACTAAGATAGGGATTTGCAGTAAGAAAACAAGATTTAGTGGGGAATGGAAATCAAAATAGATAATATAGTACAGTTTCTATTGCAGAAAATGATAGCTCGTTTTTTTATAAAA
>JBMYXW010000253.1:0-5244 GCA_049608825.1 Chitinophagales bacterium | reverse complement strand
TCTATAAATCGAGTATTCGTTGCCTTCAAAATTCCACCACCTGTTGCAAAAAAACCGCTACTGTATCCTTCTCCCATCTCTACGCCCATATACGCTCCTCGAATTGTGGCATCGGTCAAAAATACTTGGGCATGATGTTGTAATTGTGCTTGTGGTTTATAGGCATCTCCTTTTGCCAAAATTCCTTTCCAAGCTCGTTTTTCACATTTATTGCCTCTTAAAACTGCATTGTTAACCTTCAATATGCCACCTTTTTCTACTACAATCCCAGCCGTTTCGCTCAGAAATTCCACTTCAATATCTTGAATTTCCAAAGTCCGTCCATTTGGAACAATCAACTTTCCATCTATTCTTAAATTTTGCTCTGTCCAAACTTCGTCACTCTCCAAAGTATGCCCTGCTTCAAAAGCTACCGACAAATCAGCAAATGCCTCCTCTCCTACTTCAATACTCATCCTCACCTCACAACCTTCTTCATTACTCACCACTACTTCATATATACCCGTTTCGGAAACTATCAATGAATTTTCACCCTCTTCGCCATCATTCCAAGTATAATTGTCATACAAACCATCCACCCAAAGTGTAACCGTTTCGGATTGGCAATCCTCTGCTTGCAGCAAAATCTCTGGTGTTTCGGGTAGTTTGTTTACTTCAATATCTGTAAACAATTCTTTTGAGCCACAATCATTTATTCCCACCAATTGTAGCACTGTTGTTGCAGTCGCTTCAAGCTCCAACACAGCGTTTTCTCCAACAATGTCTCCATTTGAGGTTTGCCACTGATAAACATCCGCTTCCATAAAATTATGAGCATCCAAATAAATCATTTCTTTTTCGCAAAGCGTTTGGGCTGGAATTTCGGCATAAACGGATGGAAAAAGGTTTACAATTACTTCAATGTTTTTTGTCCATTCACAACTTTCGTTTAATGCTCCATTGCAGTTGTTCGCCAAGCGGTATTTGATTTGATACATACCTGCGGAATTATTGCTCATATTTTCCATTTCAAAGCTTATTCCATTTACTCCATTTTTCAAGAGTTCTCCATTAGGAGCATACAATTCTACGCTTTGCATTGCATCATTTTGAAGCGAAAAAATCCAAGATTCGCCTTCACAAAATTGAAGCATTTGGGGAATGATTATATCATATTTTTCTCCCACATTGAGTGCATACCAAGCATTGCTCAACTGCTGCAATACATGACAATCGTTTGGAAAAAGCACTTCAATGGCTTGTTCGGTCGCACAACGAAATTTGGAGAAAGTCAAAGTTGAAGGGTTGGTTTCTTCTCCAATAATCGCCAAAGCTTTATACAGAATTTGCAGGCTTTTCCAGTGTCCGATTCCTTCAATGTTGAATTGCAGTGTTTTCTCTTCGGTCTGAAAATTGGCATTGTTGCACAAACTACTCGTCAATAGAGTCGTTTCGTTTTTGGGTACTTTTAGCGTGACACTGTAGGTATTTCCGTTTGTACCTTCTGACAATAAGTAAAACCAATGACTGATTGTCAAACCTTTGGTATGTGAATCACCTCCTGTCCAAGCTTGTTTTTGAAGGTGGTTTGGCAAGTCATCGCTGAGGATTGCACAGGTATTGTAGGGTTTGTAGCTTGTGGCAAAATTGCGATTGACTGCCCACATTCGGTAATCGGGTGTTGCAGCTTTGAAGCTTTCGATGTCTCCCTCTTCTTCCAAATATAAACGAACCAAAGTCGACCAAATATCTCCCAAACCTTCGTCTAATGCTTGCGTTTCTATACTTCCATTGTCAGTAGCGATGTTGCCATTCGTGATTCGATTATTGAGATAATGTCCCCATTCGTGACATATAGCATCGGGAGAATTGGCGACTGAGCCGTTCATCGTGACTCCAAAATCATCGGCACTTGAATTGCCCCAATGCCCTGTTGGAGAATAACGTGCATAGACGGTTTGGGTATTTCCTACTCCAATATCATTGAAATTCAAGACGTTTTGAGCAAAATTCAAAGTCTTATAGGCATACCAATGGGTATTGTTGATTCTTTGGAAACAGGAAGTATTGGGAAAATTGGGAGTGGAATAAGTGGCAATTGGAAGTTTTTCGGGCTCCCCTGAAAGTGCAGATACATAGCTACAATCGCTGTTGCAGATGGCTTCGCAGTTTTCATTGAAGGAAACACCACAAGGTTCTTCGCTTTCGCAGTTTTTTTCAAAAGCCATTATTGTAAATAGTTTCACTTCCCCTATTTGACTGCAAAGACGATAACTGTCTTCTGTGGTTTTTTCTATCAGTAAGGGAACTTTTTCGCTTCCCGAATCGCTACTTCTAAGGTATGGATTAATCCATATACTCCCTTCTACGGTGTTTAGTTTAGTCGGAATCTGGGCGTTTATGGAAGTGAGTGTAACTATAGAAATAGCATAAAAGACAAAAAATCGGTAAAACTGCTTCATAACTCGTTGATATATAGATTTGGGATTCAATAGTGGTAAATGTTATACCGACTATTTTGCTATCTTAAGTAGTATTTGCAGTGGAGGATAGAAAGGAATGTATTATGGGAGTGGTTATGAATAGTGTGGTTTGTTATTCCTTTCATGCAAATGTCATACTAAAGTAATTTATCGGGTTACATTTTTGATATAACTTGATGGGTAAATATACAAAAGAAACAAGAATACAATCACATAAAAATGTCATTGTTTCTGTTTTTGCTATTCGTAGTTAATTATCTTGCAGCTAATAAAAAATATCAAATCTATACAAATTAATCATTTCCATTTTTTTAAATTAATTAGAGTATAAAAAATATTTAGCTATGTCCAAAATAAGGTTACTTTTTTTGATGTCTATTGTTGGAATTGGAGGTATTTTGATAGCATTTTTGTATCTCCAAAAAATACAACCTCCTCTCAATGCGACACTTGCGCCTGCATTTGAACGAGTTGGCAAACCCATCAAAGCAATTGACCACACGCTTAGCAAAGTTTTACCTATCAATGATGTGGATGAAGAATTGTATGGCAGAGCAATTGCAGCTAATTATGGTAGTCGTTCTCACAGCACAAATGACAGCTTGAAGGTGATTTATTTGAATCATTTGGTGGATAGCCTTCAAAAGTATGCTCACAAAACGTTTGATTATCAAGTTTTTTTGTGGGGTTCTTCTATGCCCAATGCTTTTGCTCTACCAGGTGGTATTATTGTAGTGACGAATGGGCTTTTGGAGATTATGAACACAGAAGCACAGTTGGTTTCAGTATTGGCGCACGAAATGGGACATATCGAAAAAGGGCATTGTTTGGATGCGGTGAAGTATGAATTGGCTTCTAAAAAGATAAAAGCTAAACCGATGGGGAAGTTGGCGGATTTTGCAAACAATCTTTTGGTACGTCATTCTTATAGCAAAACCCAAGAAAATGAGGCGGACGAATATGCTTACACACTGATGCTTCAAACAAAATACAATCCGAGTGGTGTTGGTGAAGCATTTGGGCAGTTGGAAAATTATCTGAACGAAAATAGCACTGCTACACGAAACAAAAGAGCATCTATTTTACGAGATTACTTTGCCTCTCATCCTCCTCTTCCGATTCGCAAGAAAAAGTTTTTGGGAAAAGCAAAGGTCTGGTGGGGTCAAAATGAATCGTCTCCTCGATATGAGGGCAGCAAAAACTTGAAGGAATTGTCTCCTTTTTATGAAGTAAAATATGAAGATGAATGGCAAACACCGTAAGGAAAATTCAAATTCAAAGCTCAAACAATACTTTGTAAGCGAACGGATTAAGTTTCAGAAGTACATAGTCTAAAAAAAGGACACAGCTCTCATTCATTGGGTTGAGTAGAGTGCCATATCCTATGCTTTTGCACGGCTTACAGAGATTAGTAATTTATCGCTTAGAGTCAAAGACAACGAAAAGCTTAATTTCTATAAAACCAATTACTAGTGAACGTTAAATAGGGAGTTTTTCATCTTGATTTGTGATATATTTCTGATTCGGTGATGCTTATAAGTCGGTGTTACACCTGTTCTCTGCAACTGTAGAGTTTTCAGTCCTGCTGCTTTTGCAGTATTCAATGCCAATTCGCTACTTGATAAAAACAAAATTTCTTTGGCAGGAATATCCAAAGCTCGTTCCATTTTTTGGTAGGTATAGACATGGTATTTCTCGCCCACATCTTGGTCAAAATAATCACTTAGGTAGGGATCCAAGTTGCCATATCTTGTATGGTGAAACATCATTTTAATGGCTTCTAAAGGTTTGGATTCATAAACCCCCACTTCTATTCCTGCTTGATTCCATTGTTTTAAAGTATTTGGTACATCGTCATAAATATGTCCATGATATTGTCCCGTAGTATATCCTTTTTTCCAGATTTCTGCTTGCAAAAATTGTATGGCGGGATGTTGCCTTTCGGTATCAATCCAATAAATAAGTGTATCTATCAGTTCTCCATTGGTTGGTTCTACACCTTCTTCCTCTGTGATGGTATTTTTAGCATCTGCCAAATACTGCCACAAATAGGTTGTATGAATATGGTTGTATATATAGTCTGCCAAGTTTTCTTTGGCATAAGGCATCAATACCTTCAACATAAAATCATTGGAGGAAATTGTTCCTATTGTATCTATCAAAATATAACGAATCATAACTTTCCACGATTTTTTTTAGTTCAGTCTAACTTAAAACGTTCCCACGTTTCAGATTAAAACCTGTTCTATTTTTTCCCATTAGTAGAAAGTAGAAATAAGGCAAATTAAAATACTCATGTCTTCTTGATTTCCCTACATACCAATATAGTATGCGTGAAAATAGACGGATATAGAAAGATTGGAGGGAAGATTAATAATAATTTAGTTGGAATAAAAAAAGTCGCCTTGTATAAAAGAGGCAACTATTCATATTAAATAACCAAACGATGTTGAAGTATAAGACAAGTTTATGTGCGTTCACAAACTTAGGTTTTTTTTGATTTGCACAACGAGAGCGGAGAACAAATGCTCTCCGCATCCCGAAGTGACTAAATCCACCCAAATCTATTGAAAAGCTATCTTTCGATTAACCTTTCGATTGCAAATATAGGTCATTTTATCTTATGTGACAATTTTTTTACAATAAATTGAAACTTTTTTTCAAAAAAATCGTAGCAAACTTAATTTTGACGCAGCTTCTTTTTTTTCACCTCTTTTTGAATAAAAATAAAAAAGCAATTAATACATTGATAATAAGTTCTATTAAGCATATGCATTTTCTA
>JBMYXW010000252.1:0-5252 GCA_049608825.1 Chitinophagales bacterium | reverse complement strand
TTAAATACCAAAGTATCACCCGTTACGCAAATTCCATAAGTCTCATGCAGATATTCCTCCATTGCATCCAAGTCATAGACAATTTCCTCTCGTCCATGCTTACGATTGATAAAGTTCGGAATGTACTCCAATGGACCAGGGCGGTAAAGGGCATTCATCGCAATGAGGTCATTGAAGGCAGTAGGTTTTAGTTCCTTCATGTACTTCTGCATTCCCGCACTCTCATACTGAAAAATTCCTACGGTTTCACCCCTCTGGAAAAGCTCATAAGTTTTCACATCGTCCAAAGGCACTTCGTCAATGTCCAATTTTACGCCATGATTTTCTTCAATCATTTGCACCGCATCCTTGATAATCGTCAAGGTTTTCAGACCCAAGAAATCCATTTTCAGGAGACCCGCATCTTCCGCCACACTGTTGTCAAACTGCGAAATGTACAAGTCATTGTCCTTCGCCATCGAAACAGGAACGTATTTGGTCACATCATCGGGTGTAATCACCACCCCACAAGCGTGAACCCCTGTGTTCCGCACCGAACCTTCCAATTTTTTAGCCGCTCGAATCATTTGAGCAATGGGTAAATTCCCCTCCGCCAGCTTGCGAAATTCATGCGCTTTCTGCAATTCGTCCGCATTGAGGCTGCTCTTCAATTTCTTGTCAACATCCCCCTCTGCCAAGACCTTGCCCAAACTTGCCTTCAAATTATCGGGGAAAGTTTTCGCCACTACATTCACTTCTTGCAATGGAATATTCATCACCCTTCCCACATCACGAAGGGCAGATTTGGCTTTCATCGAACCATAGGTGATGATTTGCGCCACTTGTTTTTGTCCATATTTTTCGACTACATAATCAATTACCCTTTGTCGCCCTTCATCATCAAAATCAATGTCAATATCGGGCATCGACACACGCTCTGGATTTAGAAAACGCTCAAAAAGTAGGTCATATTTAATGGGGTCAACGTTGGTGATTCCGATACAGTAAGAAACCGCACTTCCTGCAGCCGAGCCTCTCCCTGGTCCCACCGCTACGCCAATTTCTCTTGCAGTCGTCGTAAAATCTTGGACAATCAAGAAATAACCAGGATAACCCGTTCGGCGAATGGTTTCCAACTCAAAGTCAAGGCGTTCGGATATTTCTGGGGTAATCGTACCGTAGCGTTTTTTTGCGCCTACGTAGGTGAGGTGTCGAAGAAAATCATCTTGGGTTTTGAAACCTTTTGGAATCGGAAAGGCAGGAAGCAATACGTCTCGTGCCAATTGAAGTGGCTCGATTTTGTCCAAAATTTCCATCGTATTGTCCAAGCTCACAGGCACATCTTGGAACAATTTGCCCATTTCTGCCTGTGTTTTGAAGTAGAATTCATTGGAGGGAAATCTGAAGCGCTTTTTTTCTTCCAACAAATTACCCGTATTGACGCAGAGCAAAATGTCGTGTATGTCTGAATCGTCTTGTTCTACATAATGACTGTCATTGGTGCAAATAACTTTGACATTGTGCTTTTTGGCGAGTCGCAACAAATGTTGGTTGATGTCTTCTTGACTGACTCCCAACCCATCAATGTTTTCAAGCCCTCTGTGTCTTTGGATTTCGATGTAATAATCTTCTCCAAAAATATCCAGCCACCACTTCAATGCCTTTTCTGCTTCTTCGTGTTTTCCATGCAGAATGAGCTGAGGAACTTCTGCCCCAATGCAGCAAGAAGTGGCAATGATGCCTTTATTGTATTGAAGTATCAATTCTTTGTCAATTCGTGGATATTTCCCATACTTTCCTTCAATATAGCCGAGCGAACAGAGTTTGACGAGGTTGTGGTAGCCGACTTGATTTTTGGCGAGCATCAATTGATGGTAGCGCACATCTTTTTCGCCTTTGGCTCGGGAAAAAGCTTGTTTGAAGCGGTTCTCGACCATATAAAACTCACAACCTACAATCGGTTTGATACCTCGCTTGTTGGCTTCGGCTACAAATTTGAATGCACCAAACATATTGCCGTGGTCGGTCAAGGCAACCCCTTTTTGACCATCTCTTACGGCTTTGTCCATCATTACGCCGATGTCGCTTGCGCCATCAAGTAGGGAATATTGGGTGTGACAATGGAGGTGACAAAATTCAGGCATGGCTATTTATTTTTGAGAGACGACTGACGGTGGACGACTGATGGCTTGCCCCGAAATCTCGGAGGTGGACGGCAGTTGAAACATGGTAGGCGACTTGTTTTCTTGTAAAAATTGTGTTGAAAATCAGTTGAGTGATTTTCGTTTTTTTGGAAGGCTAAGTTAGAGAATTTTTGTGGCGTTTTAATTGAAAATGAGTGGAAATAAAACGTACTTTTGTTAAATTTTATGCACCCCCATTTATATGTTACCCGTTTACAAAGCAACTGCAATTGACCAAGAAGCTCTATTAGGTGGTTCGACACGTCCTTGTTTAATGACTGTTATGGATGATAAAGGTGATATTGCAGGTTCTTATGTCGTCAAAATATTCAAGCACTACAATACGGAACAATACAATCCGACAAATAAGGAATTATATGGAAATGTACTGGCGAAAGAATTTGATTTAAATACTCCGAAACCTGCATTGATACAGGTAAATAATTCACTAATAAGTCAGTTGAAAAAATCAGATAGATACAAGAATTGGGATATTATTAGCGGCACTTATTTTGGTTGTGAGTTGGTAGAAAATACATTGGACTTCAATCAAAAAGCACTACAAAAAAGTGAGCAATGGGAAATAGAAAATGTATTTGCTTTTGATGTGTTGATTAGAAATGTAGATAGGAGGGTTTCTAAGCCCAATATGTTCTTCAAAGATGGTTCAATTATTCTGATAGACCATGAACTATCATTGAATATTGACCGTTCTTTTGATAGTTACCTGCAAATAGAAAATGCTTGGCGATTTATCACCAATGAACATAGAGATGCAAGACATCTTTTCTTGGATTATTTGAAGAAACAAAACAAAAAGGAAGAAGTTACCTTCAACGATTTTCTGGAATTGCTCAGAACTTTGAATCTTCGGCAGTTAGATGAAGTTGCCAATCAGTTGGAAGACTTAGGTTTGTATCCTATTGATTATGTTCCGATAAAAGCGTATCTTAGAGAAGTGAAGCAAAATCCTCATGCCTTTGCTAAATTACTAAAAAAAATGCTGCAATGAACCCAAAAAAATTTCGATACTATGTTTTAAAATACCGCCCTTCTCTTTTGTTGGATGAAAGAGTGAATATTGGTTTGTTGTTTGTTTTTGAAGGAGATAAGCAAGTGCAATTCTTGTATCCGAAACGATTACAAAGGTTATCTGGTTTGTACAAAGGAATAGTTTTAAAAGATATTAAAAACTATTTGAGGGAATTTGAACAAAAAGCAGATGAATTGACCAAAGAAGAACGTGTTTTCTCTGATAGAGTTGCAGATAAGTTTTTGTTACCTGATTCTAATAGCCTGTTTTTTTCTGAATCTAAGTTTGGAGAATATATTATCATAGACAAGATATTAGCTTATTACAAGGAAAAGTATTTCAGTGTTTATGGGTTAAGTGGTGTAAAAGAACCAATTCAACAACTTAGTGAAAGGAATTTTAAGGTAAAGGAATTTTTGAATGTAGGAACAATAAACGGAAATATCTTCTTTGAACAACATAACGATGCGTATCTCACTAAAATGTTTTTTAAACAACTCAAATTAAAGGCGGATAACCAACCAAATATAGGTTTGTTTCAAAAAGATTATCAAGTTAAGGGAAAAGTATTTGAGACTACATTTGATTGTGCTTGGCAGAATGGAACAACGAATCTAATTAAATCTATTGGTTTTGATTTGGAGGAAGAGAGGCTTATTCAAGAAAAGTCATTTAGATGGTATGGTGAACTTTCCCAATTAACAAGTGATTCAAAGGACAATAAATATAGATTTGATTTACTGGTTTCACGCCCTCAAGACAAAAAATTATTTACTGCTTATGATAAGGCTTTGAGGATTTTAGACAATATTGAAACAAACAAAAAAATAATTGAAGAGGATGACATTGAAGAATATGCTGTTGAAGCATTGAATACTGTTAAATTATTGAAGCCAATTGTATTTGAATAGTCCATCTACATTACAAATCCATTTTCCGTTGAACACCTCCCGAAAATTCAATAAAAGCATAAATATCCTTCAAAGAAATTTCGGCATCAATCGAATGAATCTGAATGTTTTCCTCCAAACCGATGGCATGAGAAATCCGCCAAAGTTCTCTATCCTCCCAATAATACCCTTCTACAAAAGGTTGGTCTTGATGGATTAGAATATACTCTCGAAAAGAAGATAGTGATTTGTAGAATCTGAATTTGTAGCCTCGGTCGAAAGCCGCAATGCTTGGAGACAGTACTTCAATAATTAATTTAGGATTGGTTAGAATGTCTTTTCTGTTGAGGTGGTACTCAAATTCTCCACATACGACCATTGCATCGGGATAGACTCCTCGATTATAGGCTTCAATGTAAATTTTTAAATCACTATTGAAAGGACGGCATTTCCCATCTTTGTTTCGTAGTACGTTTGCCAAACTTGCATAAATATTTCCACTAATAGTGCTGTGATTTGGCGTACCCCCAGCCATAGCCCAAACAAAACCACCATGGTATTCGTGTTTTCCCTCTGATTTTTCTTCCAATTCCAAATACTCAAGGAAACTTATTTTCTCGGAAGTCAACTCATTCATAATCGGTAAAATAACATTTTGTTGTGGCAAGCTAAGATAACAAAAATCCTTCAATAATCAATTGCATTAAATATTCTCTCTAACTTCACCCCTTCAATTTTCATATCCATTCTCAAAAAAATAAACCCTTCATTATTATGCCACACTTATTGATTCAAAAAACACAACTCAACAAAATCCAACAATCACCTGATTCAAAACCAGAATTGGAGGATGGAGAAATCTTGTTCAAAGTTGAAAAATATGCTTTGACGACCAACAATATCACCTATGCCGTTTGTGGCTTCAATTTGAAGTATTGGAACTTTTTTCCTTCAAAAGAAGACAATTTAGGCATCGTTCCTGTATGGGGATTTGGAGAAGTCATTGAGTCTAAGCATGATGCGATTGAAGTGGGCGAACGCTGTTATGGTTATTTTCCGATGGCGGATTATTTGAAGGTAGAGGCAGGCAAAATTAGTCATTATGGTTTTGCGGATGTTGTGGAACACCGCAGAGGATTGGCACCGATTTACAATTATTACACCCGT